>NZ_JASBAN010000002.1 GCF_029953305.1 Commensalibacter nepenthis
GATTGTTTCAACGATTATTGGTGCTGTGCTTGATGCTGTAAATCAGGATAATGCCAATGAACAAGCTGCTGCTAATGCTACTAAAAAGAAAGACCAAACCTCAGTTAGTGGAGGAAGCTCAGGAGGAAATATTACCCCACCTGATGATAATGACGGAGATAAAGAACCTCAAAAAACAGAAAACCTTACTAAGGATGAAAATGGAAATCCAATTGGAACTAATAGCAAATATGCTGGCAAAGATAGTATAAGAACTTTACCTAAAGAAGCAGAGCAAAAAACTGTTGATCAGTGGTTGCAAGGAGCAAAAAAAATAGATACACCTGAAAACTATGGACTATCGAAGGACGGAGGAAAGGGACAGTATTATGAAAGAGCAGATGGTGTAGAGTTTGGCATTAGGAAAAGTAATAAAAATGGTACGACAATTGAAATTAAAAATAATAATGGGCAAAATATAGACCCAAATTTTAAAATTCATTTCAAATAGATTAAGTGTTCATTATGAGAAAAAATATTATAATAAAACAACAATATAATGATAAGTTTATTAGTATAGAAGATTATATTAAAGGTATTCCAGATGAATTAGTAGTAGATGCTATAGGATTACGAGATATTATTCCTCATTTAAAACATGTATTTAATTTAACAGATGAAGAGAATTTATATTATATTCGTATGGCTTTGTACGAAATATATGATCGAGGAGGGCGCCCTGTAATAGGGGCATCTATAATGGATGGGTTTTCTTATGTTGTATTGTTAGAGTATGGTTCTAGTAAAGAAGAGATTGCAGATAATGTGATTAAAGAATGGCAACAGAATGGATGTAAAGATCCTGTTTTAAATGAGCTTTGGTTTTATATTCCTGACGAATATTGTTTTGTCCCTGATTATACTAAAAAAAGTAAAGAAGGTATTTTGATAAAGAAATGGATGGATGATTTTGTAAATAAATTACCTTTATCTGTTATTTCCTTATCTGATATCATTTCAAAATTAAAATTGCAATTTAATTTTTCTGAGTGTGAATGGCGATATTTTGCTTTTATGTTGATTAAACGAATTTATAATCGTGGATTAAGCCCTGTAGTTCGGTGTAAAAATCTTGAAAATAGTAAATATCAATGGATATTACAAAATCAATATGGTTGGGTAGATTATCATTATAGTAATATAGATCATTATCTAGGAATATGGGTTAGTGGTAGTATTATATATCAATGGAACAAAAACAAATGTTTAGATCCAATATTTGGAGAATTGTATTTTTACCCTCTTGATGAAACTTGTTTGATACCTTTTATTCCTAATAAAAAAACTAAGTAATAAAGATATGAGAGATTTTTTAATAATTTTTAAAGGATTAATAATTACTATTAAAATAAATGGCTCATTAAAAAACACAGCCAACTTGGCATGCAGCTCGTCGGCGAAGTCATGGGACAAGTGTCTGATGCGTTACATAATAGTGGTATCAATGGCTTTGACGAAACGAAACTATCCAACGATTGGGGACGCATCCTCCTCGAAGCCGCTGGCTCCGCCGCCGTGGCAGGCGTTACTGGCGGCAACGTCGGTGCCGCTACGGGAAGTGCAATCGCTGGGGATATTGTTACTGCCTCGACGGTTAATACGATAAAAGATTGGGCGATTGCGCAAAGCAATGGTAATCCTGATACGGCGAAGTTGTTAACCAATGCGATTGAAAATGCTTTTGCGAGTATGGGCGGCGCTGCGGCAGGTGGAGCGATTGGAGGGGGAACTGGTGCTATAAATGGTGCCGGGATTTCTTCTAGTATTCAAGAATATAATATGGCGGCAGTGGATGATGCTATAGGAGCGGCAGCACTTGCGGGTGTGGCTATATGGGCTGTTGCGAATAATAAGGATGTTGGTCAGGCGTTAAGTGATGTCATCAGTTATGCTGGTAATGTTACGAGTAACGTTTATGGTTATTTTTTGGATAGCTCTGTAAATAATCAAGCCCAAGGAGTGGGACAGGCGTTAATGGGCATGGCTGTTATGGCTCAGGCAGCGCCAGAATTGTATAACCAACTTACACAATATGCAAGCCAATCTGCCGAACAATATGGTCAATATATTGATCTGATGAAACAAGTCGGAGCAACCATTTATGGCAGCATTACTATTGATCCAAATGCTGGTAAAGGGACAACGTTAACTACGCCAATTACTGAGAATAATGGCACAACATTAACCACACCTATTACCGATCGAGATAAAAACTCAGGCACTATCGCTGATCCAATCCCTGATGAAAATAAAGGATGGACAGAGGGCTTTACCGCTGATCCAGACGCTGGGAAAGGAACTATCTTTACTTCAACTGGTAATCCTCCTCCAAATCTTTCACCTGATGGTGCAGGAAGAAATGGTGCATTAAGAGAAGCAAAACGATATGTTGGTATTCCAGTAACACAGCAACCTGAAAGTATAGGACCGAATATTAATAAACAAGGGAAAGTAGTTGGAGGTATGGATTATGTATATACTCCGACAGGGCAAGATAGTAAGTTTATAGCTGAAGATGGTAAAATACATATTAGAGATGATGCTGATGGTCATATGTATATAGATGATCCAACGCAAGACCGTGGTTCTCATTTTAACACAGAAGATGGAGCACATTTTGATTATAAAAAGTAATGAGGCAGAAAATGAGTTGCCCTTTAACCGTGTTTTTCTTGAAAAGAGCTTTAAACATTACCCTAGTGATCCGTGGGAGCCTGTTTCTACGGAAGCAGCTGAGTGGTTATATCGTGTCTGGCAAACACATTTTAATAATAAAAAAAATTACTTTTTTTGGTCTCCATGCCCATTGGTTGATAATAAGATAAATAGATATAAACTTCACAAGAGAATAATTAATTATCATAATTATACAGAGGATATGTTTATTTGTGTTGAAGGTGATAAAATTATAGATAACCAGATAATATATTGGAAAATCTTTGAGCTAAATCAAAAATGTTTACCAATTATTATGAATAATTGTAAAGGTAATGGAGAAAGTAGTTCTATATTTTTTAGTGATAAAGAAAATTTAGAAAATTTTCCTTTAGAAGAATTGCTTTTAAAAAGGCATGATAAGGAATATCGAAAAATAAATAAAAAAACGGAAGTGGATCTCTATTTGGAGGCAGGCATGATTCCAATAAGATTATGGGGAACAATGGATGACCCAGAATTATTTTGCCAAATTTTTGTGTAATTAAAATGATAGTAAAGATCATTACAGTATGGGTACTAATTATCGTTACTCCCCTGATAATACGGGAAGTTATCATTGGTCTGGAAGCACAAGTGATTCAAGAAATCCATTAGATTTAAAAGATAATATTAAAGCAAAATTACGTAAACAAGAAGGGTGGAAAATTAAATGATTATTGGGGATCCTTATCAAATTGCTATACAAGTAGAACAAATAGATATTTTATGTTCTCCTAGTGGAATGTTTAACTTTATTATCAATGATATATTCATTCCTGGTAAAGGGGTAACTATAGATTTATATATGGTAATATCTTCATTGAAAGAAAGTCTGGAGGCTGGGCTTAAGGAAATAGATGGCGATATCGGTGATATACCTATAGAACAAATAGATTTATCAGAAGGTGAATTTAAAAATTTAATATCATTAAATGAGGGTGTGTTGTATGATTATGGGTGCACTTTTTAGTTAGGATTTGATGGTAATGAAGAGCGCTTGATCTATACCGTAGATTATGCAAAGAGTTATGCTGAGACTCGTTATCCTAAAGGAACCGTGGAGAAACTGATTAGAGAATTACCGTTGGCAGAGGAATTAGCTATAGATAAAACTAACGGTATTATAATTACAAAAATAAAGTAATCTGTTTATATAGCAATTTATACTGCTTCTAGTTCTAATTGGAGAAAAATAGTGGCATAAAGGCTGGATTTAGTTCCAGCAAATCCAAAAGTGAAACTTCGCAAAGCACTGTTGTTGGATCCTCTGCCACGGCTGGGAATAATCTAAATATTGTTGCGCGTGGGGATAATGCGAATGATGCGCATAATGGGGATTTAACGGTCACTGCTGGTAATACTCAAGGCAGCTATACCAATGATGTGAATAGTGCTGATGGGCATTTAGAGAACAATTTTGATGCGAACCAACTGCAAAACAGCCAACTTGGCATGCAGCTGGTCGGCGAAGTCATGGGGCAAGTGTCTGACGCGTTATACAGTCATCAGGTTTGTGATCGGTCAAGCTAGCTAATTGACCTAAATGCTTTCTGATCGCTTTTAAAGTTTATTTGGAAAAACTATATCTTGGTTTTTATTAATGATATATTTTCTTTATGCTTTGCCAATATTTTGCAGACATTAGAATAGCAATATCCTGTGGTTTGGCATATTTCTTTCAAAGTAAGTCCACGTTTTCTTAGCGAAATCACTTGTTGTTGTTTTTCGGTCTTGTCGCAAATATTGAATGGTGCTGTGATTAGCCATAAAGCTAGCTAATTTAGACGGGTATATTATTATTTAGACCGAATATGCTTTGAATGAGTTTTATTTGTTCGTTGATTGTCCATTTTCCTTTAAAACCCAGTCCTTTTTTAATCCAGAGAATGGCCTCATATCCTTTGAGTGTTTTTCTTGCTGTATGAAAAGATTGAAAACAGCCATTTCTTGGTATACCCCTCTTTAACCTGAAATGATCATTTTCTATTCCCTGTTGTAAGGATTTTTTTGTTTCATGAACGCAGTGATTGGGAAGGATATACTCATTCTTCATGGTCTGTATGGTTTTTGGAAACGGTAATGCTTTATCTGTTCCAATATGAGTGGGTGCAAATAGACCATCTTTTTTAAACGCCTTTCTAAAGAAACGTTGTGCTGCTTTTATATTTCTTTTAGCTGTTAACAAGAAATCAATCGCTGTGCCTTCTTTATCAATGGCTCTATATAGATACTTCCACTGACCTTTTACCTTGATATAGGTTTCATCAATCCTCACCTCACCACAATGAGGTTTTCTATAGCTTCTTAATCGCTTTTCTAATAGTGGTGCATAGCGTAATACCCAACGGTTTAACGTGCTATGATCAACGCTTACTCCACGCTCTAAAAACAATTCCTCAATATCTCGATAGCTAAGACAATAGCGTAAATACCAGTTTACCGCTTGGATAATCATCAACCCACTAAAGTGGCGACCTTTAAAATCATCCTTAGATCTTAATATAAGCTTGCTATAGATACCAATAGACATAAATCGTTCCTAAAATATAAATACTCACTCCATTTCTACATCATACTAAAATACATAATTAAATTTGCGACAAGACCATAGAAACAAACCATTTGCCACACTTACAACTAATCGTAACGTTCTTAATGGTTCCAATCACATCACGACTATTACGATATCTTACCCAACCAATCTTTGGTAAATAGATACGATTGTTATGCTGTTCTAATTTACACCCTTGAGGAAAACGAAAGCTTTCCTTTAATCCTTTTTTCTGAAACTTTGGAAAATCAGCTTGCTTACGAAAAAAGTTACGAAATGCACTTTCAAGGTCTTTTAAAGAATGTTGCAAAACCTGACTGTGACAAGATTTTAACCATTCAAACTCTTGCTTCCATTTCGGCAACAAAACCGCAATCTTGGCATAGCTAAACTTAAAATCAGTATCAATCTTACGTTGTTCCTCGTTATACGCCAAAGCCCTATTATAGACAAACCGAGAGCATCCACAAAACTGACGCATTTTGCGAATATCCGCACCATTTGGCATTAATTCATATTTAAAGGCTTTCTTTATACGCATGGTTGTATTATAGACTTGGTCTATGAATAGTCAACAAGATATACGACATGGACGACATTGTGTATTTAATATTCATATACACTTAGTCTTTGTTACAAAATACAGAAAAAACGTTTTTAATCAAATGATCCTTGATGATCTAAAAGGTATCTTTGAAAAAGTATGCCTTGATTTCCAAGCAGAATTAATCGAGTTTAATGGCGAACATGACCACGTGCATTTACTCATTAATTACCCACCTAAAATCGCCATATCCAACCTTGTAAATAGTTTAAAAGGTGTTTCTAGTCGTATGATTAGAAAAAAATATGCAACCCACCTAAAACAAAAATTATGGGGTAATCATTTATGGTCACCGTCATATTTTGCTGGAAGTTGTGGTGGCGCTCCAATCTCAATTATTCGTCAATATATCGAACAGCAACAAAAATTAGATACTAACTAAGCCTTATATCTCCGCCCTAAAGGACGGAGTTTTACGGCTATTCATGATAAAGATGGTTCGGCTTCAACAGCATGGCCAGTTTACGAAGGAGTGAAAAAATAATGATTACAAGAAAAATATATTTTTTATGGGGTAAATATAGATATTATCCATCAGGATATTCTTTTGGACAAAATATTGCAGATTTACCTAGTCAGGGTTTTGGTGCGTGTGCAATAGCTCATTGGTTATCATCAGAGATCGAACGCTCAGTGGATTTGGTAGATAATTGGATCAGTAAATTACAAGATTTAAATAAGAGTCAAAAATCAAATAGTTTTTACAATGGTGAATATTGGGAGTTACATGTTAAAAACCAATATGTTTTTATATGTAATGACTATCTTGATGAGCAAAAAGTTATAATGACTATAGAACAATTTTTATACGTGTTAGAACAATACAAAATTTTTTTAAAAAAAAATATAAGGATCCCGAAAATCCTCCTCCCTCTATGGATGTAGAGTTTATTGCCGAAGGACAAAAAGCTATTGATTTATATTATGATTTACCCAACTCATGTGGTGTGCCTTACACTGATTAAACAACCGTTATTCTGATTGCTTAGTTCGGAACAAGTTTAACGCCGATAAACTTTCCAACCGACTACAAAACAGCCAACTCGGCATGCAGCTCGTCGGCGAAGTCATGGGGGAAATCTTGGATGCGTTATACAGTCATAAGGTTTGTGATCTATATTGCTATAGGTCAAGCTAGCTAATTGAGCTAAATAGCTTTCTGATTGCTTTTAAAGTTTATTTGGAAAAACTATATCTTGGTTTTTATTCATGATATATTTTTTATGGTTTGCTAATATTTTACATACATTTGAATAACAATAGTCTGTAGTTTGGCATATTTCTTTTAGAGTAAGCCCACGTTTTCTTAAGGAAATAACTTGTTGATGACGCTCAAGATCAGCTTGTTTGCCTTTGTATTTCCCATTTCGAATACCTCGTTCAATTCCCTGACGTTGACGTTCCCTCCTGGTGATCCAGTCTTTACGTGATATTGCAGCCATTAAATCAATGAACATGTTATTCACCGCATTTAAAATAGCTTTGGAAATAGGATCATTATCAGTAATATTTTTATCTAAAGCTTGCCAAGAAGTCGGTATATCAAGACTTACAATTTTTAAATCAAGATTACTGATTTGTTTTTTAAGCTGTGTCCAGTCATGGTCATTTAATCGTGTCAAACGATCTATCTGTTCGATTAATAAAATATCATCAGCCTGACTATCATTTAAGAGCCTCGTTAGTTCTATACGATTTAATTGGGTGCCACTGGCATTTTCAATATAGTAACTTGCAATTTTATGCCCCCTTTCTTCTACAAATTGCCTAAGCATATCTTTTGCACGATCTGCATGTTGGTCTTTGGTTGAAGCTCGCAAGTAGGCTCGAATGAACATTATCTAAAAATACCTTAAAAAATCTATTATAGATCATTTAAAATAGACTGTCTATTATAGATTATATTTATTCTTTAAAATAGACATCTTTCAATACTCTATTTAGGGTATATCCAAAAGATATAGTTGTTTTAATTTATATTTTAGTTTAAAAAATTTGGAACGATTGTGTATTTATAATATAATGACACTGATTAAGAGTTTGTTTTAGTTAGAGTTATTATTGAAATATAGGGGGGTTATATGTCAGATGTGCCAGACTTTTATATAACGGGTGTTAGGTATGGTGATGACGAATGTATTAGTCATGTTCGTGTAGCATTACATTTCGTAACAAGCACAGGTGAAATAAAAATGAAGAGGCCAGTATTAGTTCCTCGGGAATTTATAGTTGATTTATTACAAACGGGTAAAATAATTTTTTATACGGCAACATTGGATAAATCAAAAAACACATATCAACGAGGGGAAAATGTTAGCTTATATGACGAGCAATATATCACAACAGACCCTAATGGTAGTACTAAAGATAATTTAGAAGGTCTTCCAAAAGTTTAGGTCATTCACTTTTTAACTAGTGAGGGTTATCTTTTATGAAAGTTAATATGAAGTCAATTTCAGGTAATTGGCACTCTGGCTTTGTAATGGATAAACATACCTTGCGAAGTATCCCTGTTGGTGAAAACCAATGGGGGCATATGCAGTTTGAGAAAGAGCGCAGCGAGGTTGGTGAGGCTCTTTTTCAACTGAAATATCGGGATGATTTTACGAAAGTTGCTTCGTTAGCAGAATGCTTAGTTGAAAATGCTTATCCTCTCTTTGATAATATTGGTTTTGTTCTACCCATGCCTGCATCAAAACCAAGACAGCGACAACCTGTTAATGAAATAGCTAAAAAATTTGCCGAATTAGTTGAAAAACCATACTTTGATAATATTTTATTAAAAGAACCTATTAACATCTCATTAAAAGATTTAAATACAAAAGATGAAAAGTTAGAAGCAATAGGTAATTCATTCTATATTAATGAGCCTATTACTAATCAAGGATGTTGGAATGCGCTTATTATAGATGATTTGTATCATACAGGTGCTTCTATGGAGAAGGCATGCGTTGCATTGAAAAAATATGTTAAAGTAAAAAACATATATGTGGTAGCTTTAACGTGGAGGATGTGATGACGACAGTATTTGTTGCTGGTTCAATAACCATTAAAAACCTTGATATGCTTCTTGTTGATCGTTTGAGAAAAATTGTTAATTCAGGATTTCATGTGGTCGTTGGTGACGCTAATGGCGTTGATTCATCCGTTCAACGTGTTTTAGTAGAGCTAGGGCATAAACAAGCAACAGTATTTAGTAGTTCTGAAAAGCCACGTAATAATCTTGGTTCATGGCCAGTTAATTTTGTTAAAACAAATCATACTGAAGGTTCACGAGCATTTTTTACTGCTAAAGACCTTAAAATGGCAGAAGAAGCAGACTATGGTTTGATGGTTTGGGATACGAAAAGTACTGGTACTTTGAGTAATATAATTGAACTGTTAAAACGAAAAAAATACTCAGTTGTATTTGTTAATAAGACTAAGCAGTTTTTTATTATCAAATCTCCTGAACATCTTGATACGCTTCTTGATTGTATGTCTCCAGCTTCTTTGACAAAAGCGGACGAAAAAATAAAGTTACATGATAAGGTTAGTCAGTTGAAAAATGAACAAATGCAAATGTTTATATAATACTTCAAGCTATTTGTATAAAATTTTAAAGTGCATTTTTCATAACGAGATTTGCACTTTTTGTGGTCTTGTCGCAAATATTGAATGGTGCTGTGATTAGCCATAAAGCTAGCTAATTTAGACGGGTATATTATTATTTAAACCGAATATGCTTTGAATGAGTTTTATTTGTTCGTTGATTGTCCATTTTCCTTTAAAACCCAGTCCTTTTTTAATCCAGAGAATGGCCTCATATCCGTTGAGTGTTTTTCTTGCTGTATGAAAAGACTGAAAGCAACCATTCTTTGGGATCATTCTCTTTACTCTAAAATGATCATTTTCTATTCCCTGTTGTAAGGACTTTCTTGTTTCATGAACGCAGTGATTGGCAAGGATATGCTCATTCTTCATGGTTTGTATGGTCTTTGGAAAAGTTGCGGCTTGATCTGTTCCAATATGGGTTGGAGCGAACAGACCATCTTCTTTAAACGCCTTTCTAAAGAAACGTTGTGCTGCTTTGATATTTCTTTTAGCTGTTAATAAGAAATCAATAGCAGTTCCATTCTTATCAATGGCTCTATATAGATACTTCCACTGACCTTTTACTTTGATATAGGTTTCATCAATCCTCACCTCACCACAATGAGGTTTTCTATAGCTTCTTAATCGCTTTTCTAATAGTGGTGCATAACGTAATACCCAACGATTTAACGTGCTATGATCTATATTTATCCCACGTTCTAAAAACAATTCCTCAATGTCTCGATAGCTAAGACAATAGCGTAAATACCAGTTTACCGCTTGGATAATCATCAATCCATTAAAATGACGACCTTTAAAATCATCCCTAGATCTTAATATAAGCTTGCTATAGATACCAATAGACATAAATCGTTCCTAAAATATAAATACTCACTCCATTTTTATATCATACTAAAATACATAATTAAATTTGCGACAAGACCTAATTTCTGCTAATCAGGGTAACGCAGAAGCACAATTTACTGTTGGTGCGCAATATATGACGGGTAGACGTGTTCCTAAAGACGAAAAAAAAGCCATGGAATATTTTAAAAAATCCTGTCTGCAAAAATATGACATGGGTTGCAAAGCCTATCATGGCAAAATGAATTTTAACGATGTAACCTATTAAAATACATTATAATATTTATAAAACGACCCATTAGAGGTCGTTTTTTTATGTCTTAACAACAAATTATATAAGGTAAATAAAATATGACCATAAAGAATAATTCATCGAAAGATACAGTTAAGTCTTCTAAAGACGGAGATTTTCCAAAGTTAAAAATATTAAATCATAGTGAAATATATGATTTAGTAACAAAATTTATACAGAAAGTCGTTTTAATTAAAGATGTTGAGTTAACGATTAGTAATAGGACAAGTTTTAAAATTTCTATCCCTCAATTGCCTTTTATCTCATTACTCATCGCTGATATTTATCTTTTGCCAGATTTAAAGACTTACACTGTGAATGGACAAAAAATATCATTGATACAATCAGAAGTAATGATGAATATACTATTTTTCGGGAATGAACAAATCAGTTCTCTAGAGCTGGCTCAAACTTTCAAAACCAGATTTAACAAAGGTTGGGCTACGGAACAATTTGCTCAATATAGTAAATCTTTTATTCCGCTTTATAGTAACAATTTAACGATAAAACCTGCTTTGATGGGTGTTTCAAAACAATTTGAAGATACGTGTTCTGTAGATGCATATTTTGAACTTCATCCTGAGATTGTTGAATAAATTAAAGTCTAGTTATTATTTAATCTAGTAGTAGCTGTTCCATAAACTTTTTTATCTTCACGTTTTCCCACAGCAATAACTAAAATTACGATTTCTTCATCAATGACTTGATAAACTAATCTATAACCAGAAGATCTTAACTTAATTTTATAACAGTTAGCTAGGTCTCCATGTAAACGAGCAGATTCAATATGAGGATTATTCTGTAATTGTTTTAACTTCTTTTTGAATAACGTTTGAATAGATTTATCGAGCTTATGCCATTCTTTTAAAGCCCTTTCATCAAAGTCAATATTAAAGATCATCTAAATTAACTCTAATACGTTTTGTAGGACTGTTTAAACGTTCACGCACAACCGCTAAAATATCATCATCTTTATCATTATCACTGACCATCACTGAAACCTCTGAAAAAGGTAATTTTTTGTTTTCAGCAACATAACGTAAGAATAGTCTCAGTGCATCTGAGGGGGACAAATTAAGATTATCAAAAGCTTTATAAGCATCTTTTTTTAAATTTTCATCCACTCTAATTTGAATAGTACTCATTATTTCTTACCTTCAGATCAAACTATAATAGATAAATTATAATGTAATTACAAATGTAGTGCAATATTTTATTATATGAGTTTGTATAAAGTATTTTGTATTTAAATGATTACACTCAAAAGAATACGTATATGTAAACATAGAAACGATTGGAATCCGTATTTATTTAAGTTGATTTATTTAAGAATACAGTTATATAGATAAACATCTTAAACTTAAAAGAATACAATCGAGACAATTATGAGCAATGTTGGATACATAAGAGTAAGCTCTGCATATCAAAATACAGAACGACAACTTGATGGAGTTAAACTAGATAAAATCTTCACAGATAAAATTAGCGGTGTGGATACGAAAAGACCTCAATTACAAGCAATGTTAGAATATGTCAGAGAAGGTGATGTTATTCATGTTCATTCTATTGATAGGCTAGCAAGAAACCTTAAAGATTTAAGTCAGCTAGTAGATGATTTGAATGCCAGAGGAATTAGCATTCATTTTCATCAAGAAAATCTAACTTTTACAAATAGTGAAGATTCTATTAAAAAACTCATGTTCCAACTCTTAGGCAGCTTTGCTGAGTTTGAAAGAAGTCTTATTAGGGAAAGACAAAGAGAAGGAATTGCCAAAGCAAAACAAGCTGGGAAATATAAAGGTCGAAGGAAAACAATCAATAGCAACATTATTATAGAAACTATGAGTAAAGAAGGTGCTAGTTACAGAAAAACTGCCAAGACACTCAATATAAGTCTTTCAACGGTTCAAAGAGTGATGAAAGAGTATAAAAGCAAAAGAGCATCTTAATAACGGATTGAATGTCAAAGAAGTTGCTACTAGAGTTAAAGTTAGAAAGGCAACTTTTTATAAAGCTCTCAATATCAAAAAATCTTATACATAAACTTTTATAATACGATATTAGTAGGTTGTATTAAAATAACTATAATGATAATAATTTATTATTATATAAATATATAATGCTATCATTATAGGATGATATTATGAAAACAATAGCAATTTTAAGTCAAAAAGGTGGAGCAGGAAAAACTACAATCGCTTTAAACTTAAGCGTTGCTGCTAGTTTGAAGAAAAAAACATCTGTAATAATAGATATTGATCCTCAAGCATCTATTACACAATGGGGAGATAGTAGGAAGAAAGAAAACCCAACAGTTATATCAGTGCAAGCATCTAGATTGTCCAATACATTAACAAAATGTTTAGACAATAAAGTTGATTTTGTATTTATTGATACTGCTCCACATGCTGAGCAATCTGCGTTATTAGCAGCAAGGCAAGCAGATTTGGTAATAATTCCTTGTAGACCATCTGTTATCGACATAAGAGCAATTCAATCTACGATTGATATTTGTAAGATAGCAGAAGTTAAGTATTTTATTGTTTTGAATCAAGTTTTATCAAGAAGTAATTTAACACAAGATGCATTAGATGCTTTGAAAGAACTTAAAATTCCAACTGTGCCAGTTAATATAGGACAACGGATTGCATTTATAAATTCTGTTACTCACGGTGAAGGGGTAATGGAATTTGACCCTAACGGAAAATCTTTCCAAGAAATTAATAATTTGTATAAATTTGTTATTAAACAATTAAAAAGTTAATTATCATGACACAAAAACGAGTGAACTCTTTAAAAGATGTATTACTACAAGATAAAAAACGTCAGTTAATATCTGATATAAAAGATAGTAAAAGCGATCTAGTTCAGCTGAATTTCAGAATAGATCAAGCAGCTAAAACGCAACTAGAGTTTTTACGTTTGGAAACAGGGGCTAAAAGTATACAAAGTTTAATGATTGAAGCTATAAATGATTTATTTGAAAAGCATGGAAAAAATCGTATAGCATAATATAATTATATATTGCTAGCATGATATTAATTTTCTTTGAAATTAAATTGTAGTGACTTTACATTACGTCCAATCTTAATAGTTTGAATGGTTATTGTTAAATTACTTTTTTCATTTAATTCTTTTATAGATGGTTGTATTACCCACTGATTAAATGATTTAAAAGTTTTATATTTATCTTCTACTTCCAGTATAGATCGTA
Source organism: Commensalibacter nepenthis (assembly GCF_029953305.1). Taxonomy (NCBI): domain Bacteria; kingdom Pseudomonadati; phylum Pseudomonadota; class Alphaproteobacteria; order Acetobacterales; family Acetobacteraceae; genus Commensalibacter; species Commensalibacter nepenthis. The sequence goes on from NZ_JASBAN010000002.1 coordinate 13,835, forward strand.
ATTTTGTAACAGTAATTGTACGCGATCCAATAATTTTAAATTGCATAAGAAGTTCATAAATTCTTATACTATAATTACTTTTTAACGAAGATATGTTCTTTAAAATAATGCTAGTAAATTGACCTTTTAATTGAGTAAGGTAAGGCATGATAGAGTCTGAAAAAACAATTTCTACTTTACCTTCACCGTTAAAATACTTAGCCTCTTCTTGTATCCATCTAATTCGTCTTTTTTCATCATCACTATAAACGTGTATCCATCTTTCTGCCAATTTATCGACAGCCTCCTGTAACCTTTCTTCAGCATGTTTTTTTCCAATATTTGGAAAAGCATTAAGAAATTCTTGGGATGTTATTTGGAAAGTTTTGTTTATGTTTGCGTCTTTAGGATTTAATTTGGTCTTGTCGCAAATATTGAATGGTGCTGTGATTAGCCATAAAGCTAGCTAATTTAGACGGGTATATTATTATTTAAACCGAATATGCTTTGAATGAGTTTTATTTGTTCGTTGATTGTCCATTTTCCTTTAAAACCCAGTCCTTTTTTAATCCAGAGAATGGCCTCATATCCGTTGAGTGTTTTTCTTGCTGTATGAAAAGACTGAAAGCAACCATTCTTTGGGATCATTCTCTTTACTCTAAAATGATCATTTTCTATTCCCTGTTGTAAGGACTTTCTTGTTTCATGAACGCAGTGATTGGCAAGGATATGCTCATTCTTCATGGTTTGTATGGTCTTTGGAAAAGTTGCGGCTTGATCTGTTCCAATATGGGTTGGAGCGAACAGACCATCTTCTTTAAACGCCTTTCTAAAGAAACGTTGTGCTGCTTTGATATTTCTTTTAGCTGTTAATAAGAAATCAATAGCAGTTCCATTCTTATCAATGGCTCTATATAGATACTTCCACTGACCTTTTACTTTGATATAGGTTTCATCAATCCTCACCTCACCACAATGAGGTTTTCTATAGCTTCTTAATCGCTTTTCTAATAGTGGTGCATAACGTAATACCCAACGATTTAACGTGCTATGATCTATATTTATCCCACGTTCTAAAAACAATTCCTCAATGTCTCGATAGCTAAGACAATAGCGTAAATACCAGTTTACCGCTTGGATAATCATCAATCCATTAAAATGACGACCTTTAAAATCATCCCTAGATCTTAATATAAGCTTGCTATAGATACCAATAGACATAAATCGTTCCTAAAATATAAATACTCACTCCATTTTTATATCATACTAAAATACATAATTAAATTTGCGACAAGACCTCCTGTTCTATGTTCTGTCTTTAAAGTAAAAAATATCACTCGAGATGATCCCCAAACTTTCTTACTTTCCATAACTATCAAACTCCCTGTTCAAACTCATAGAATTTCGTATGGCAAGATGTGTATTCCAGTACTGGAATACTAAACTTATTCGTATTTCATGCTCAACGGAAAAAGGATCAGTGTAGGAATGAATGATTGTTGTATTTGTCAAAATATGCTATGGTAAACACCATAATGAAATTAGTGCGTCTACAAGATAGATCGCAATATCAAACTGATAAAAAACGACCCGTTTTGAGGTCGTTTTTTTATGGCTATTTAAGGTTTAAAAAAAGCAGAACAATTGCCTCTTGTTTTTTTATATAATCTTTGGAAATCATCAATCATAGTATTAAGTGTTTGTGATAGGTAATTTATATATTCTTCTTGATTATAATCTTTAAACTTTTGATTCTGTGTAATAAAATTATCAACACGTTCTCTCATTTTTGGAGCTATAAAAAATGGTATATTGTATTTTGGTGTTTCACCTAACGCAACAGCACGTTCATTAGCTCTTGTACTTATTGCTACAGTCATGAAATCACCAATCATACATTCTTCTTTTTTGGGATCTGTATCTTTAGTATGTAAGTAACAGTCATAAACATCAGCAGCCAAACCTTTTACCCCTTCAGCACAATATTTTGGAAAAAACCTTTTTTCTGTCGCTTGTATCATAGCTTCAGAGGCATGTGTTGGCTTGTCTTCTGCTTGTGCGATCAAAGGAAATACCAGAATAGGCAAGGCAAGTAAGAATTTTCTCATTCATTAAACCTTAAGTAAAAACATTAAAATTATTTATTAATTCTCATTTTAAACCAAAAAATATCTTCATCAAAGGAATTAAATATGGCTACTACTCAGTATGCACAAATTGATCTCAATCGATTACAAGCAATCATTGAAAAATTTCAATATTCTGTTACAGACGCATCAAAAGTAATTCAGAAATTCTCTGCGAAACAAGATGGGCGTTTTCAAACCTCTTTAATTGCAGCGCTTAATGAAAAATTAAAAAATCCCACTGTTGTTATAAAAGAGATGCAAAGCGCAGGTATTCGGGATGGGCAAGATTATTTACAAACACAAAAAGTTTTAAATCAATTATTAAAAGAACAAAAGAGTGCATTTGGTGAGTTTACCTTAGCGTTACAAAAATTAACGTCTAAATTTGAAACATCTAACCCTTTTACGAAAGTTCAAAATGATAAAGATGCAGCAAATGCTTTAGGAATAAGTGTTTTTGAGCTAATGTTTAATCGATTTATGGCGCATCATAATGGTCTTAACGATGATCGAGCTGACCATAATGCAGAAATTGTAAAAGCAATTTTTGATAAAAGAAAAGACCCTGAAGCTCTTAAAAAAGATGAGTTGGTTGGAAGTTTATCAAACGTTCAAGGGAATGAACATTTAATACAAAATTTACAAAATGCTAATGGTTTTAATGAAGTTCTCCTTTTATTAATGCAAGCTGGATCAATTGCTAAAAAAGTAAAAGATCAAAATGCGTTAGATCATATTGCTAAAGTATTTGCTGGTGATCCAGGGAGTATTGGTATGTTTACCACTTCAACACAGGTTCCTATAGAAAATCAAAAATTTAAATCAGGAACTTCTGAAGGGACTAATCCTACTGATATAGTGGCAACAGAGTTTAACAATGCAAAAGATGCCGCATCTGCAATGAAAAGTCCCAACATACCATATGGGTATCATGCACAAGTTACCGCTCAAAATCGCGTAGAGGTAAATAACGCAGAGGCAGCTTCAATAAGAGGTCAGGGTTATGGGGATCAACTAAATTTTCTAACAGAAAAAATGATTAATAATCCTGGTTATACCGCAATTGTTACAGCTGGGTTACAATATGCACAACAAGTTGAATCTGTTATTGGAAGTATGGGAGGAGCAGGAGGTGCTGCATCTGATTTGGGAGGAGCTTTAATGGGGCTTGCTACCAAGATAAAAGATCCACGTATTCTTGCTGCTTTGGCTGGAGCTGGGGCAATTACACTGATTGAAACAGGAGCTCAACAATTATCAGGAACACATGATAATATTCGTCCCAAGCCAACAGCAAAAGAACGAGACGATGCATATAAAGTTGCTGTTGATGAGATAAATAATATTCGCAATAAATCAACAATAGACTATTTGAAAAAACAAGGAATAGACGTTCAATATAATAAAGTAATTCAAGCCTGATTTTCCATTCTTTTTGGCTTCCACAATGTTTACGAGCCAATTCATAAATACGGCGATCTAAGGGCTTTCTAAGCCTGAAATAATCTGGGCTGATGGTTAATACTTGATTAGAAATTATAGAACGATAGAGCCAATCTGGGAGGGTTACAGATACTCTGACCATACGACCGTCTTTTTCCTCAACAACACGCCAAGAATCAACTAGACCAAAGCCATGTGCCTCTCTTGTTTGTGCTGTTTCAATATTGGTTGTAATGCGAGTTCCTGCTAGTCGTTCAAGAGCCATTTTAGCCAGTTCGTAATATTGACCGCTCGTGCCTCTATTCGTAGTGATAAGGTAATCATAGATCGTAAAATGAACGGTTCTGCTGATTTCTTTTTCTTCGTAAACGGCTTGCATGAGTTTTGAGATGCAATAAATCCAAATATCTTTGTCATGAATGGTAGCCATTCCATACTTAGAATGAGGAGCGATAGAAATACTAAAATTGTTATGCTTATATTCTCTAAATTTAGTATTGCCAGCTTTTAAAGCAAATAAAGGGTGTTCCATACTAGCGATATCATCTTGGAATGTTAGATTATTAAAGATGTCAGCAATAAAGAAATCTGTTTGTTTATGTTTCTTTTTATCCTTTTTTTGAGTCTTGTCGCAAATATTGAATGGTGCTGTGATTAGCCATAAAGCTAGCTAATTTAGACGGGTATATTATTATTTAGACCGAATATGCTTTGAATGAGTTTTATTTGTTCGTTGATTGTCCATTTTCCTTTAAAACCCAGTCCTTTTTTAATCCAGAGAATGGCCTCATATCCTTTGAGTGTTTTTCTTGCGGTATGAAAAGATTGAAAACAGCCATTTCTTGGTATACCCCTCTTTAACCTGAAGTGATCATTTTCTATTCCCTGTTGCAAGGATTTCTTTGTTTCATGAACGCAGTGATTGGCAAGGATATGCTCATTCTTCATGGTTTGTATGGTCTTTGGAAACGGTAATGCTTTATCTGTTCCAATATGGGTTGGAGCGAACAGACCATCTTCTTTAAATGCTTTTCTAAAGAAAGGTTGTGCTGCTTTTATATTTCTTTTAGCTGTTAACAAGAAATCAATAACAGTCCCATGGTCTTGTCGTAAATTTAATTATGTATTTTAGTATGATATAAAAATGGAGTGAGTATTTATATTTTGGGAACGATTTATGTCTATAGCAAGCTTATATTAAGACCTAGGAATGATTTTAAAGGTCGTCATTTTAATGGATTGATGATTATCCAAGCGGTAAACTGGTATTTACGCTATTGTCTTAGCTATCGAGACATTGAGGAATTGTTTTTAGAACGTGGGATAAATACAGATCATAGCACGTTAAATCGTTGGGTATTACGCTATGCACCACTATTAGAAAAACGTTTGAGAAGCTATAGAAAGCCCCATTGTGGTGAGGTGAGGATTGATGAAACCTATATCAAAGTAAAAGGTCAGTGGAAGTATCTATATAGAGCCACTGATAAGAATGGAACTGCTATTGATTTCTTGTTAACAGCTAAAAGAAATATAAAAGCAGCACAACGTTTCTTTAGAAAGGCGTTTAAAAAAGATGGTCTGTTCGCTCCAACCCATATTGGCACAGATAAAGCATTACCGTTTCCAAAAACCATACAAACCATGAAGAATGAGCATATCCTTGCCAATCACTGCGTTCATGAAACAAAGAAATCCTTACAACAGGGAATAGAAAATGATCACTTCAGGTTAAAGAGGGGTATACCAAGAAATGGCTGTTTTCAATCTTTTCATACCGCAAGAAAAACACTCAAAGGATATGAGGCCATTCTCTGGATTAAAAAAGGACTGGGTTTTAAAGGAAAATGGACAATCAACGAACAAATAAAACTCATTCAAAGCATATTCGGTCTAAATAATAATATACCCGTCTAAATTAGCTAGCTTTATGGCTAATCACAGCACCATTCAATATTTGCGACAAGACCAAAAAAAGGGCAATATCACTATGCAATTTATACAAAATTTTTCCTTTGCAACTTTTTATGATACGACGTTGTCGTTACTGATTGCTTTTATCCTAGGAACCTTAATAGGCGCTGAACGTCAATATCGTCAAAGAACAGCAGGATTACGTACAAATGTGCTGGTTGCAATTGGTGCTGCTACTTTTGTTGATCTTGCTCAGCGTATGGGGGGAAATGTTGAGGCGGTTCGTGTTATAGCCTATGTTGTTTCTGGAATAGGATTTCTTGGTGCTGGTGTCATCATGAAAGAAGGTATGAATGTACGTGGTTTAAATACTGCTGCGACATTATGGTGTTCGGCCGCTGTTGGTTGCTGTGCAGGTGGAGATATGTTAACAGAGGCGTTAATACTTACTTTTTTTGTTATTTTTGGGAATACATTTCTACGTCGCTTGGCAAATGCAATCAATCGTATTCCTCTTAACGAAGAAACGGGTGAATCAACATTTGAAATACGTTTAAGTGTTGATCGAAAGGCTGCTCCGATATTACGTGAATTAGTCGTGGATCTGTTAGAAACAGCACAATATCCTGTCAGTGATGTTGAATTTTTTGATCTTTCAGACGATCGTGTGGAACTTGTGGCTACATTAATTAGTACAGCAATTGATAAAGAAGAAATTGAAGACGTCGTCAAAACATTAAGTAATCGCAAAGACGTATACCATGCCAATTGGGAAAGCAGTACTAAAGAATAATGGTCTTGTCACAAAGTTTTAAGTTGAGTGGTTTTTAATATTATTTCTTCAAAATAGGATTTTTTAATTCATTCAATTATATAGTTATTTTATAATAACTAATGCTAGCAAAAACTTAAAATTTTATAAAATTTAAACTTTGTGACAAAACCGTATTGAAGTTACCTCCTCTTTTTAGAAAATTGAGATGTTAAAAGAGAATAAGCTATTAATAAGTTAATGAATTTTGTTTATAACATCAGATTGAAATAAAATTTTTTATAAAAAAATGAGAAAAGCGACTTATGATTTCAGTAAATTTAACAACAACTTCATCAAGGTTGGGGCTTTGTAGTGCAACGATATGGTCGTTAATTCATCAAACCAAAAGACCTGACAAAATTTTCCTATGGATATCACACGAAGCATATTTATCAGATGAAGGTGTAAAAACCATACCCAGTTGGATTGATGAGTTAAATAGCATATCTAACATCGTAGATGTGAAATTTGTGGAAAATACAGGACCCTATAGAAAAATAATCAATGCCATAAAACTCTCTGACCATTCTGATATATTGGTTTACGCAGATGATGACGTTATTTATGGTGATATGTGGTTGGAAACATTATTACATGCTTTTTATAAAAATGACGCACAATTAGCAATTGCGTCAAGAATTAGAGTTGTTAAAAGAAATATTTTTGGATGGATGCAATCCTATAGTCGATATAGAATTTGTAAACAACCTATTAGATTTAATCGTGATTACATAATCACAGGCGTTGGTGGTTGCGTTTTAACCAAGCATATGATTAAAGAATCATTAATAAATAATAATGATTATATTTCACTCGCACCTAGAACAGATGATATATGGATTAGTAAGATATTGGAGCTATCGGGTACAGTAGTAGAGGCATGCCCTAAAGCGTTGACTTATGTTGATGAAATAGATCATAAAAATAATGCTCTTAATTTATCAAACACATATCAAACTAAACACGCAAATTTCATTTTCAAATTAATCAATAGACCTATGCAAATATTTTTATCTTACTTTGGTTTGCAGAGAACAAATAATGATATATCAATAAAAAAAATATCACATTATTTTAAAAACAAATAACTTTTAATCGTTGGATTTAAATGAATTTACTCCATAATGTAAAATGGCTTACGCTTTCACAAGTTATTAAAGTAGCTTGTCAATTATTAGGGTTGGTTATTTTTGCAAGATACCTCACACCAAAAGATATTGGTGTTATGTCACTGACTATGATTGTAGTCAGCTTTGTCAACATCTTAAGAGATATGGGGTCTTCAGCAGCAATTATTCAAAAGGAAGAGATTGACGATACGTTAATAAGCTCCGTTTTTATCTTAAATACAATAATGGGGTTTTCATTAGCGATAATTTTCTTTTTTTTGTCTTATTATATTTCTCATTTCTTTCAACTTGAACTGCTCAAATATACTATAAAGTTAATAAGCATTACGTTTATATTAAACAGCATCACATCCGTGCATTTGGCTCTTTTGGAAAGAAAATCCAAATTTAGAACCGTTGCTCTTACTGAGGTTATATCCTCAATGTCAGCGTTGGCAATAGGTATATATTTTGCAACGCATAATTTTGGTGTATATAGCCTCGTTTTTCAAACATTGTCTTTTTCGTTGTTAACCTCTATTTCTTTCTGTTTTTTTTCAGGGTGGAAAGTCAAATTTATATTTGATCTAGACAAGATTAAATCTATTTTTAAATTTAGTTCAAACCTAGTTTTATTTAATTTCGTAAATTATTTCTCAAGAAATAGTGACGAAATGATTATAGGTAAATTTTTTACAGCAGCAATATTGGGAGAATATTCTCTGGCATACAGAGTAATGTTATTTCCGGTTCAAAATATGAGATCCATATTAACGCGGTCTTTATATCCAATTTTGAGCCGATTACAAACATCGTCTAATGAAGCTGTTGAGGTCTATTTTAAATCTATTAAAGCGATTGCAATGATCGTTCCACCAGTGATGTTATGCTTATCAGCGGTTAGTCATGAATTTTCTCTTTTGATTTTTGGCTCTCAATGGTTACTGTTACCAAAATTATTGGTTTGGTTATCAGTTGTCGGTATCTTACAAGCAATAGTTAGTACAACAGGTGCTGTTTTTATGTCCAAAGGAAAAACGGACTTATTGTTGTATATTTCAATTTTTAATTCAGTTCTTCAAGTTGGTTCATTTATTATTGGTGGGTTTTATGACATTGAGGTACTTGTAAAACTATATTTACTAGCAAATGCGATTATGTTTTTTCCTAATACGATGTTAGCTGTCAGATTATTGGGGGGACGCTTCTCTGATTTTATGCTATGCATATATAAACCCATGCTATGTGCTGCCTTGATGTTTTGTCTTGTAAAATTTATTAGTGTTTATTTTGTAGATTTGAACATATCACTCTTGGAAATTTTTATTATTAAAATTTTACTTAGTTTCGTCATATATATTTCATTATTGTTTGCTACAAATCTAGATTTATATCACGCAGTTAAAAATAAATTTTTTGCAGAGCATATTTCTAAAAAAAAATAATATTTGTTATCGACAATCAAATGTAGCTTGAAATGGTAATGTTTGGCTATTATCACTTTATGAGGATTGTTTAAGATTTATTTACCTCAATTTGTATAGTAATTCTGATCTTGTCGCAAATATTGAATGGTGCTGTGATTAGCCATAAAGCTAGCTAATTTAGACGGGTATATTATTATTTAGACCGAATATGCTTTGAATGAGTTTTATTTGTTCGTTGATTGTCCATTTTCCTTTAAAACCCAGTCCTTTTTTAATCCAGAGAATGGCCTCATATCCTTTGAGTGTTTTTCTTGCTGTATGAAAAGATTGAAAACAGCCATTTCTTGGTATACCCCTCTTTAACCTGAAATGATCATTTTCTATTCCCTGTTGTAAGGATTTTTTTGTTTCATGAACGCAGTGATTGGGAAGGATATACTCATTCTTCATGGTCTGTATGGTTTTTGGAAACGGTAATGCTTTATCTGTTCCAATATGAGTGGGTGCAAATAGACCATCTTTTTTAAACGCCTTTCTAAAGAAACGTTGTGCTGCTTTGATATTTCTTTTAGCTGTTAATAAGAAATCAATAGCAGTTCCATTCTTATCAATGGCTCTATATAGATACTTCCACTGACCTTTTACTTTGATATAGGTTTCATCAATCCTCACCTCACCACAATGGGGCTTTCTATAGCTTCTCAAAGGTTTTTCTAATAGAGGAGCATAGCGTAATACCCAACGGTTTAACGTGTTATGATCTGTATTTATCCCACGTTTTAGGAATAATTTCTCAATATCTCGATAGCTAAGACAATAGCGTAAATACCAGTTTACCACTTGGATAATCATCAATCCATTAAAATGACGATCTCTAAAATCATCTCTAGATCTTAATATAAGCTTGCTATAGATACCAATAGACATAAATCGTTCCAGTATATAAATATTCAGACAACTTCTATATCATACTAAAATACATAATTAAAATTGCGACAAGACCTTGGTTTTAAATTGGAAAATCTGCTTGCCATCCTCCCCCTAATGCTTTGTACAGATTTGTTAAGGCAACATCTGTATCTGTATCCATTTTAACTAATGCTCTTTGTGCTAATAAAAGTTTGTTTTGAACAGAAATTACATTTAAGAAATCTATTACTCCTTCTTTATATTGTGTCTGTGCTATTTCCAAAGCAGTTTGATTTTGTTTAACTGATTCTTGCCATTGTTCTCGTTGGTTTTGTGCCGCATTATAAGTAGTTAAAGCATCATCAACTTCATGCCAAGCACGAAGCACTGTACGTTGATAATTAATAGCCATTTCTTTTTGCTGGGCTTTACGTAACTCCAATGTGCCATGTAACTTTCCTCCTTCAAAAAACGGAATGCTTATTGTGGGTCCTAATCCATATTGCCTTGATGCCAAAGCACCTAAACCAGAAAATTGCAAAGCTTGAATATCTAAGCTTCCTGATAAAGTAATACGTGGATAAAAATCAGCTTTTGCAACACCAATATTTGCTGTTGCTGCATGTAACTGTGCCTCAGCTGCACGAATATCTGGACGAAAACGTGCCAAGTCAGAGGGTAATCCCATTGGCACCCTAGGTGGAACAGGTGGAACAGGTTGAGGTGTTGATAATTCTTGTTTTAATGCACGAGGGGGTTCCCCCAATAAAAAACTTAATGCATTTATTAGCTGTGCTTCTTGTTTTTGAAGCTCTGGCAAATCAGCACGAATAGTTGCCACTTGTGCAGAAGCATTTGCGACATCCAGATTAGTTGTTGCACCATTTGTAAAACGCAGCTTGGTTAAGGACAAACTATGGGTTGCAATATCCAAATTTTCTTTAACAATTATGATCTGTGCTTGCACACCACGTAACTGAATATAATCTCTTGCTATTTCAGCTAGTACACTGATCAAAATACCACGGCGTGTATCTTCACTTGCTTCAACCATTGCGCTAGAGGCTTCAACAGAACGACGTACCCGTCCCCACAAATCAACTTCCCATGAAGAATCAAATCCATATTGCCAAAGATTAAACGGGTGTGATCCACTGCTTCCAGGCAATGCTGAAGGACCAAAACCAGGCGAGCCATTGGCAATTGTATCTATTGCTTGAGGTTGCGTTGTTCCCATTAAGCCAAGGATTCCATTTGGACTGGCTCTTTCACGCGCATAAGAAGCATTTAAATGCGCAGTGGGATATCGATCCGCACCGACAATACGTCGTTCTGAGCGACTTTGTGCCAGTCTTGCAGAGGCCTCTGCAACATCTAAGTTAGCAGCTGCTACTCTACTAACTAAAGAAGAAAGTTCTTTATCTTGAAAAATATTCCACCACATTGGATCGACAGGCATAGTTATTACTTGGCTTTTTGCAGGTTTTCCAGTTGGTGGTAAAAAACTTGATGGAAGCTTCGCTGTTGGTTTTTCCCAATCTGGTCCAACTGAACATCCTCCTAATAATAAAAGAGAAAAAACAAAGATAAAATTATTTTTTTTAAACATGATCTATCTACTCTTAACTACTTGATAATTAAAATGTGTTTTTATTGTTTTTCTTTGTTTGAGCAGTATTGATACTTACTTCTACGGACATACCAACGCGAAGACGTTTTGCTAAACCCTGATGAGGATCAAGGTAAATTTTAACAGGAATTCGTTGTACTACTTTGGTAAAGTTACTTGTTGCGTTGTCAGGAGGGAGCGGTGAAAACGCAATCCCATTGGCAGGGGCAATATTATCCACATTACCATTGAACGTTTTCCCAGGAAGACTATCCACTGTAATCTTAACCTGTTGTCCAGATTCTATATGTGTTAATTGTGTTTCTTGAAAATTTGCAACGATGTAAACCGATTCTAAAGGGACAACCGCCATTAATGCTTTGCCAGGATTAACATATCCACCTACACGAACACTGCGTTGACCAATCATTCCGTCTATGGGGGATAAAATAGTTGTGTAAGAAAGATTTAACCGAGCCTGTTCAAGTTCTGCTTGTGCACGTGCAATATCGGCGATACTTTCCTCATGTTTGGCTTTTAAAACAGCCAATTGGTGTTGAGCTGCAGTGGCCGCAGCACTATCACGTTCTTTAATCGCAGTTTTTTGTTGAAGTTGTGATGCAGATTTTTGTTGTTGCTCTACTGTGCCTGCCCCCCCACGGGAAAGATTATGGTAACGGGTGGCATTCTCTTTGGCAAAAATAACAGCAGCATTATCAGCACGAACCGTTGCTTTTGCTTGCATAATTACAGAATCCTGTCTGACCAATTCTGCGGACAGATTATCTGCTTTTGCCTCTGCACTTTTAAGGGATGCTTCCGCAAAACGAACTGCTGTGCGATAATCTTTGTCATCAATATGAGCAAGTTTTTGTCCAGCGTGAACATATTGATTATCTTCTACATATACTCGATCGATCAAGCCACTAATTTTTGGGGCGACCACTGTAAAATCCGCAACGATATAGGCATCATTAGTGGTTTGCGTAACGCCATTTCCAATAAGTAATTTATCGGCAATAATAGCAATCAATGCACAACAAGCGATACTGAAAATTAAAAGGATTTTTTTCATTTTTGTCATAATTATACTACCTTTTATGAAGGAGAATTAGATTTTGAAATATTATTTAAAAAAGGTGGGTAAATACGGGTTGCGACCAGAGGAATAAATATCAGTAAAACACTGGCAATCCCAATCATGACCAGGTTAATATCGGCAATTGTTAAAACTGTTGCTTGATCTTTGACTGATTTGGCAAGCATTTGTAGAGATTCTGGATGGCGATTTAAGTTAGCTAGTACAAAATGAGAGCTGCCATAATGATCTAATAAATGATGAGAATGAGTATGCTCTCTCCATGTTTCCATAAAGCTGATTAAGCCTATGGCAATTATGTTAGAAAACCCTTTGAGCATATTAAACATCCCAGAGACAAAAGGTCCATCTGTTGGAGCTAACCCTATGGTTGCCAGCATTAAAATCGAAATAACTGCCATTGGTTGACCAAAGACCTGTAACATTTGCAAAAGATAAAAATTACCTCCGTACCAATCAGATGTAATAAAAGTTCCGCCATAACTTGACAGGATCATTAATCCCAAACCCCCTGCTAAAACCCAGCGGCAATCAACATGTTTAATATTGCAAAAGGCTGCAACTAGTGGCAAAGCAATTAACTGTGGTATGGCTACGATCAAAGTCATAGGAACAAGTTGTAAAGGGCGGTATTCTCTGATCTCAATAAGATATGAAGAAGCCAAATCCATATTTGCTACGGATAAGACCAACACGACAGATAATGAAATTAATGAAAAGGATAAGTTACAGCTTTTAAGCATTTGAATGCGAAAAAATGGTAATGGATGAAACCATTCATTTATTAAAAACATAATAAACAAAAAAACACCACCAACAAGTAAATGACAAATCAAGGGTGAATTAAACCAATCCAAGCGATCCCCTTGTATTAAACCAATCACAATCATGCTGATGGCTGGAAATCCCAAGAGTAATCCTGACCAATTAAATTGGCGAAAACGTTCTAATCTTAATGGATCTTGGGGAATGCCATAAGCAATCAAGGCAATACTTAATAAGCTTAATGGAATAGCTTCCCAAAAAACGGCTTTCCATCCGAAATATTCAAAAGAATAAGCCGCAATTGAAGTGGCAAGATTGGGACCACATGTTGCTGTTAATGCATAGGCACCAAGTCCGTAAATTTTAATTTTAGGAGGCAGATAACGTAAAGCAACCGTCATTAACATTGGCGGCAAAGATCCCCCTGCAAATCCTTGAATAGAGCGTAGAACATATAAACTGTTCAGATTGGGCATAAATGGCGCAAGAAATGCCATCAATGCAAAGATAGAAATCATAGTGATGGTAAATTTACGTAAGGAAAAGGTAACAGAACACCATGGGGCAAATGCCATTGCTGAAATTTGAAAGGCTTCATAAATGGCTGTAAACCAAGTTCCTTCATCATAGCTAATACCTAGTATTCCTTTAATATCAGCTAAATCAATATCAGTGACATGTTCATTAAACCCCGATACCAGTACTGCGATAAGTACACCCATTAATCCTATGGAAACACGCAACGTAAAGGGTGTCGGTGTTGTTTTTGATACATGTATTCTTGGGGTTGCAATCGCTTCACTCACGATAGGTCACCTTAATCTTAAACTATTTAGAACTATTTCAGATGATTTTTATGAAGTTGTATATTTCTTAAATTACTGATATATGCTTTCACATATAGAATCATCCTAACATAGGATGTTTAAATATAGTAAGATCGAATTAATGTAAAGAGGAATAATAATGTTTACTAAAATTTTAATAAGTTTAGATGGATCAAAACAGGTCAAAAATATTCTTCCTGTTGCTGTTAGCCTTGCTAAAGCATATCAAGCGACATTATGTGTAATTTGTGTTGTAGATCCTGCGTATTTTTTAGAAGAATCGAACAGTAAAAAAGAGAATATGGTAAATGAAATAGACTATCCTGCTGCGGCAAGAGAAAGCACAATTGTCGAGGAGTTTATGGAAAAAATAGTAACCGATTTACGCAAAGAAAAAATATTAGTAGATGGTAAAATCATCGGCGGGGAGCCTGAGCAATCGATTCCTAAAGCAGCTAAAGAAATGGGGTGCGATATGATTATTATGGGACATCGTCATTTATCATGGCTGGGGCAATTAACAGAAACATCAATATGTCATTCTGTTATCAAAAACTCATTCCTTCCTGTTTTAGTTGTGCCTCAACCTGATAAAGGGTAATAAATAATTATAAATAGACGCATTATTTATTTAACCAGTTAGAAAATACAAAACCATGCTAAAAACTACAGCGCTTCCACAACTCAATCGAGTATCCTTAGTTGAATCAACAATTCATCTTATTCGCTCTCAAATAAAGAGTGGCAAATGGAAAGTGGGCGAACGTATTCCCAAAGAGGCAGACCTAGCGACGATGTTACAAGTTGGACGTAATACGGTGCGTGAAGCTATTCGGGCTTTGTCCCACGCACAAATATTGGAAGTTCGTCAAGGTGATGGCACCTATGTAAGATGCAGTGTTGATCCAGCAGAGGTAATGCGCCGTGTAAACAGTGCCAGTTTAAAAGATCATTTCGAGTTGCGTGCAATTTTAGAAACCGAAGCAGCACGGCTTGCAGCTATACGCAGAACTGACGAAGATTTAAAAGAGATTGATCAGCTTTTGAAAGAGCGTGGTGACATTCCTACAAAAGATAATCTTGTTGAATTTATAGAACGAGATATTGCTTTTCATACTGCTATTACCAAAGCGGCTCATAATGAAGCATTATTAGAGCTATATTCTTATTTCTCGATAGATATTCAGAATAATGTAAAAAAAGTTAAAAATATTAAAAATATGAAGGAACCAGGAAAATCAGCACATTTGGAAATAGTTCAAGCAATCAAAGATCAAAACCCAGAAAAAGCGGGTGCTGCTGCCAAAGCTGTTATTATGCCCATTATTGAAAACCTTATAATATTTGCCAATGAGGTATAAAAGCAGTACAATGTTTCTTTAGAAAATAGTTTAAAGAGAATAGATTATTTGCACCCACTCATATTGGAACAGATAAAGCCTCTTCTTTTCCAAAGACCATACAGACCATGAAAAATGAGAATATACTTCCCAATCACTACGATAATGAAATAGAAAAAATATTGACTTTAAAGAAAAAAGAACTATTTTACAATAAATTAATTTTATTCAAAACATCTTTGGACTAAATAATATAATAGCGGTCTAAATTAGCCATCTTTACGGATAATTACATATCAATTCAACATTTGCGACAAGACTAAATTGATTATTTTGTTTGAAAAATTTATTTAAAATAATATATATTTTTCATTAATTTTTTATTAATATGAATTTTGAGATAATTTCCATATGAAACAAATTTGTTGCAACAATTTAAATATATTAATAAAGGGAATATAATGACTACTTATACTGTTTTGCCTGGTTCTCCTATCACTGGGCGTGTACTTGAAGATGGCGATATACAAAATATCAACAGAAATGGAAGAACTACTGATACGGTAATTAATAGTGGTGGTATTGAGAACAATAATGGAGGAAGAACTCTAAACACTTCAGTGAATAATGGTGGTGTTCAAAATAACAATGCAGGTATTACTAGTAATACAAGTATTAATTTTGGTGGTGTTCAAAATAATCGAAATTCGGCTGTTGGTACTATAATTAATAATGGTGGTGTTCAAAATAATTATTCAGGTATTACTAGTAATACAACCATTAATAATGGTGGTGTTCAAATTATATCGGGTGGTCTCGCTAGTAATACAACCATTAATAATGGTGGTGTTCAAAGTGTTTTGTATCCAGGAAAAGCCGCTTCTACTACTGTTGCTGGTGGAACAATGTATGTTGGCGATCATACTGTTGCGACTGACACAGTTGTTACTGCTGGTGGTAAAGTCTATGTTGGTACTTCTGCACAGCTTAATCGGTTTCAAGTTTCTAGTGGTGGCTATGTCTCTTTAGGAAGTGCGGGGCAATTAGGCCTTACTGATAATATTATTTATGCGGGTGGTTCTCTTGTATTAGGAAGCCCTGATAATCTAGGGACGGTGTACCTCGAGGGGGGGCATTTAACAGTTTCTGGTCTTGAAAATGGGGGAGTTCTTACTACACGCATTCAAACGTTGGACCAAGACGAAAGCTATATTGAGTTTGTAGGTATTTATCCTAACGATGTGAAGTCTGTAGATTATGTGAATGCAGGTGGATCATCAACAAACAATAACGTTACCTTGACTTTAAATAATGGTGAAAAAATCACAATTACTGTTGCTGGTGCAAAAGAAACGGGGTATGAATTGGGTGTTGGACCTGATGGATATTTAACGTATAGTGCTTGTTTTTTGATGGGTACGTTAATTAGAACTGTTTGTGGAGAGGTTGCTGTTGAGGATATTTGTGTTGGGGATGAAGTATTGACCTTTGACTGGCAACAAGAAAAAGAGGTTGTGCGTAAAGTTCGTTGGGTTGGCCGGCAGAATATGACTGTAAAGACGTACTTGCCTGATGATGAAGCTGGTTATCCTGTGCGTGTATTAAAAGATGCTGTTTCCGAGGGTGTTCCTCATAAAGATTTGCTTGTAACGCCTGAACATTGTTTATTCTTTGAAGGTAAGTTTGTACCTGTTAGAATGTTAATTAATGGTATAAGCATTTATTATGATAAAGAAATAACAGAATATGACTATTTTCATATTGAAACAGAGGAACATTCTGTTATTTGGGCAAATGCTATGTTAACTGAAAGTTATCTTGACACGGGTAATCGTGGTCAATTTAAACAAAAAAAAGGCGATTTCTTTTTGTTTGCCCTTCCCACTAAATCTAATCAAATAAAAGATTGGAAAAAAGATGCTGCTGCGGAACTTACTGTTGCACGTAATTATGTTGAACCTCTTTATCATCAATTAGTACAACGTGGTATATCCATGGGGTTGCCAATGGTTCAAACACAACAAACAGCGCTTACTAATGATCCTAATTTGCATTTGATTACATCAACAGGGTTAGTAATTCAGCCTAAATCTAATCAAGAAGGTCGTTATTTTTTTGTAATTCCTGATAATATTGGTTATGTTTACCTTGTTTCTAGAACAAGTCGCCCAAGTGATGTTATTGGACCTTTCGTTGATGATCGTCGTCACTTAGGAGTGTTGGTTGGAGATATACATATCTTAACAAAAACTCAAATCATTCCTATTACTACCCATTTAGAACAACCAGAGTTACAAGGATGGGATATTATTGAGGATGAACCCTGTCGTTGGACAAACGGAAAGGCATTATTAAATATAGAACAAAACTATCAACAACAATGTGTTTTGGTTGTTAATATTATTGCTTCTAATCATTATCGAATTGAAGAAGATAAACAAGATTTGATTTTGTCGAAAATAGCTTAAAAAATTGTCTGCGACAAAGAGTCTTGTCGCAGACAATTACTTAATATATGATTAATCATAAAAGTCGTCTTATCGCAAATGTTGAACTGATATGTAATTAGCCATAAAGATAGCTAGTTTAGACCACTATTATGTTATTTAATCCGAAGATATTTTGGATGAGGTTTCTTTGTTTGTTGATCGTCCATTTTCCTTTAAAGCCCAGAATTTTTTGAGCCAGAGGATTGCTTCATATCCTTTAATTGTTTTTCTTGCTGTACGAACAGACTGAAAACAGGCATTTTTTGGAATAACTCTTCTATATTTCGATAACTTAAGGAATAGCGTAAATACCAGTTGATCGCTTGGATAATCATCAATCCATTAAAGTGACGACCTTTAAAATCATCTTTATATCTTAATATAAGCTTGCTATAGATAATAATAGACATAAATATTTCCTAAATATAAATAGTCAACCTCATATCTATAAAAAACTTTCCTTCACTCTATATTTGCGACATAACCCTCACAATTGCTTAATAAAACGATATTGATATTCAAAATATCTGATGACCTATATAATTTAGCGGATATCTTGTATATAAGTATCGAGATATTTTTAGTTTCAAAAGCACATTGCCCGTGCATTATTTACTTATCATTTTTGTAAAATATAACTATATGTTTACTAAATATAATATCGAGTAGAAAGACATATTAATGCCCTCCTCTGAATTTCATACTGACCCTGCTCCGTTATATTTAAAAACTAAGCAAATGATTATCAACAAGATTCAATCTGGAGAATGGTATTATAACTTTAAAATACCTTCTGAAGCAGAATTGGTAAAACATCTATCTATCAGTCGTATGACGATCAATCGTGCCATGCGCGAATTAATGTCAGAGGGATATTTAATACGAATACAAGGGGTTGGCAGTTTTGTTGCCAAACAAAAAGGACAATCAGCACTCTTTAAAGTTGAAAATATTGCTGATGAAATCCAACAAAGAGGACGAAGCCACTCAAGTCAAGTGATTATCATGGAAACCATCGATCTTAACGACGCTGAATCTTCTATTAAAAGGTTGGATTTTCAACAAGGCACCCCTATTTATCATTCTTTAATCGTGCATTACGAAGATAAAATTCCCGTTCAAATAGAAGAACGATATGTCAACGCAGAAATAGTTCCAGAATATATATTACAAGATTTTACCAAACAAACCCCTAACAAATATTTAAATCATGTTGCCCCTGCAACAGAGGGGGAACATATTGTAGAAGCCGTTCTGGCTGATAAACAAGAATGTTCTTTGTTAAATATCAATCCCAAAGATCCTTGTTTGTTGATTTATAGACGCACTTGGTCTAATGCAATCATTATATCCAACACAAAGCTGATTTATCCAGGATCAAGATATCAATTAAAAGGAAAGTTTGGATTGTAACTCAAATCAATCACTATGGATAATTTTTGATAATAAAAATTTGATTTGCCATCATAATATTTTTCTCTTAAGTTGTATATATAAGTACATACAAGCACATACAAGTTAAGGGGTAAAGAACAATGAGCACCAATTTATTTCGTGATGTTATTATCAAAGCACCAACAGGAACTCAATTAACTGCTAAAAGTTGGCTAACTGAAGCCCCTTTGCGTATGTTAATGAATAATCTTGATCCTGATGTTGCTGA
The DNA here is from genome assembly GCF_029953305.1 of Commensalibacter nepenthis. Lineage (NCBI taxonomy): Bacteria > Pseudomonadati > Pseudomonadota > Alphaproteobacteria > Acetobacterales > Acetobacteraceae > Commensalibacter > Commensalibacter nepenthis. Next base: position 33,351 of record NZ_JASBAN010000002.1, read on the forward strand.
AAATCCTAAAGAATTAGTAGTATATGGTGGTATTGGTAGAGCCGCACGAAACTGGGAATGTTTTGATAAAATCGTTGCTGTTCTTAAAGAGCTTAATGAAGATGAAACCCTGTTAATTCAATCGGGCAAACCTGTTGGTGTTTTTAAAACACATCGTAATGCCCCTCGTGTACTCATTGCAAATTCAAACCTTGTTCCGCATTGGGCAACATGGAAACATTTTAATGAGCTTGATGCCAAAGGACTGATGATGTATGGACAAATGACTGCTGGCAGCTGGATTTACATTGGCAGCCAGGGAATTGTTCAAGGAACCTATGAAACCTTTGTTGAGGCAGGTCGCCAACATTATCAAGGCAATTTAAAAGGGAAATGGATTTTAACCGCTGGACTTGGGGGTATGGGTGGGGCTCAACCTCTTGCGGCAACGTTTGCTGGTGCATGTTCTTTAACAATTGAATGTCAGCAAAATAGTATTGATTTTCGCCTGAGAACAAAATATGTCGATGAACAAGCCGTTGATCTGGATGATGCATTAAATCGTATTCAAAAATATACGCATGAAGGCAAAGCCGTTTCCATTGCCCTATGTGGCAATGCTGCCGATATATTACCCCAATTGGTTCGTCGTAATATTCGACCTGATATGGTCACAGATCAAACCAGCGCTCATGATCCTTTAAATGGCTATTTACCTAAAAATTGGACATGGGAAGAATATCGAAAAGAAGCGAAAACAAATCCCGATAAAGTCATCAAAGCAGCTAAACAATCTATGGCAGATCATGTCAAAGCCATGCTTGCATTTCAGAAAATGGGAATTCCGACGTTTGATTATGGTAATAATATTCGGCAAATGGCTTTTGAAGAAGGCGTTCAAAACGCATTTGATTTTCCAGGATTTGTGCCTGCTTATATTCGCCCTTTATTTTGTCAAGGTATTGGACCGTTTCGTTGGGTTGCTTTGTCTGGAGATCCAAAAGATATTTATAAAACAGACGCAAAAGTAAAAGAGCTTATTCCCGATGATGAACATTTACATCATTGGCTGGATATGGCCAAAGAAAGAATCCGTTTCCAAGGGCTACCCGCACGTATTTGTTGGGTCGGCTTGGGATTGCGTGCAAAATTAGGATTAGCCTTTAATGAAATGGTTCGTTCTGGTGAGGTCAGCGCACCGATTGTTATTGGGCGTGACCATCTGGATTCCGGATCTGTTGCCAGTCCCAATCGAGAAACGGAATCTATGTGCGACGGCAGCGATGCTGTCTCTGACTGGCCATTATTAAATGCCTTATTAAATACGGCTGGCGGTGCAACATGGGTTTCTTTGCATCATGGCGGGGGTGTGGGTATGGGATTCTCTCAACATTCAGGTGTTGTTATTGTTTGTGATGGCACGGATGAAGCAGCGGAAAGAATTGCACGAGTATTACATAACGATCCTGCAACAGGGGTAATGCGCCATGCAGATGCTGGCTACGAAATTGCGATTAAATGTGCAAAAGAAAAAAACTTAAACCTACCCATGGTTAAATAATTTTATCAATCCATTTAAATAGCTTAGGAAATTTTAATGAAAACAATTGTTCTTTCTCCAGGAAATCTTAATTTATCAGAATTACGACATTGCTATGAAAACCCAGTTAAAATTGAATTAAATCAAACAGCCCATGACCTTATTCAAAAAAGCGTTGATTGTGTCAATAATATTACCAATACTCCTGACGCTGTTGCCTATGGGATTAATACAGGTTTTGGATTATTGGCCAGCCAACGCATTCCCAAACAAGATTTGCAAAAGCTACAACGATCCTTAGTTCTGTCCCACGCTGCAGGTGTTGGGAAAAATTTAGACGATAACCTTGTGCGTATGATTATGATTTTAAAAATCAATAGCCTTTCCAGAGGTTTTTCAGGCATTCGCTTAAAGGTTATACAAGGATTGATTGATTTATTAAATGCTGAAATTTATCCTTGTATTCCTGAAAAAGGATCAGTTGGCGCGTCTGGAGATTTAGCCCCTTTGGCTCATATGAGCTTGGTATTAATTGGTGAAGGAACCGCAACCTATCAAGGGAACATCCTTTCTGGACAAGAAGCTCTAGCCAAAGCCAATTTAAAACCTATTATTTTAGAGGCAAAAGAAGGGTTGGCTCTTTTAAACGGTACACAAGTTTCAACTGCTTTTGCTTTAAAAGGGCTGTTCGATGCCGAGGATTTATTTGCCACAGCCATCGGATGTGGTGCATTAAATGTCGAAACGTCCTTGGGATCAAGAAAACCTTTTGATCCTCGTGTTCATGAAATCAGAGGGCATAAAGGGCAAATTCTAGCAGCCCAATGCTATCGCCATGTGTTAGGCGAAACAAGCGAAATCGCACAATCACATGAAAATTGCATCAAAGTCCAAGACCCTTATTCTTTACGTTGCCAACCACAAGTCATGGGAGCATGCCTAACACAATTATTAAACGCTGCTGATATTTTATTAACGGAATCAAATGCCGTTTCTGATAATCCATTAATTTTTACCGATAATGGGGATATTATCTCAGGTGGGAATTTCCATGCAGAACCCGTTGCCATGGCAGCCGATAATATTGCATTGGCTTATGCAGAAATGGCAGCTTTGGCAGAGCGTCGAATTTCATTATTAATGGATACCCATATGTCCCAACTTCCTCCATTTTTAGTCAAGGATGCTGGGGTAAATTCTGGATTTATGATCGCACAGGTTACCGCTGCCGCATTAGCCAGTCAGATTAAAACTTTGGCCATGCCATCCAGTGTAGACAGCTCGCCAACCTCTGCAAATCAAGAAGATCATGTATCTATGGCACCCAATGCAGGACGTAGATTATGGGAAATGGCCGAAAATTTGCGATATATCCTAGCCATCGAATGGTTATCTGTATGTCAAGGATTGGATTTCAGGACAGGATTAAAGACAACATCTATTCTTGAAAATCTAAGAAATAAATTACGTGAACATGTTTCGCATTATGAACAAGACCGTTTTTTTGCTCCAGATATCGAAAGAGCAAACCAATTAATTGCTGAAAGAGTGTTTTCTGTTATTTTACCACAGAATATTTTTGCAAGCTATTAATTTACATTTCCTCCAAAGGAGTCTTGTATTGACACAACATGAATTAAAAAAAGGGCTAAGTAAACGGCATATTTTTTTCATTGCACTTGGTTCAGCAATAGGCACGGGTCTTTTTTACGGTTCCGCATCAGCAATTAACCTTGCTGGTCCAAGTGTTTTATTTGCGTATTGTATCGCAGGGGCAGCTGTTTTTATGGTAATGCGTGCATTAGGTGAAATGGCACTGCAACACCCATCGGCTGGATCTTTTGGGTATTACGCAACACATTTTATCAGTCCTTTGGCGGGTTTTGTTACAGGATGGACATATGTTTTTGAAATGGCTTTGGTGTGCTTAACAGACATCACTGCCTTTGCTGGTTACATGGATTTTTGGTACTCGGGTGTTTCATCATGGGTTTGGGCGTTAGGAATTACCCTAATTATTACGGGAATAAACCTAGCGGCGGTTAAAATTTTTGGTGAATTAGAATTTTGGTTGTCCGCTATTAAAGTTCTTGCAATTGTTGCAATGATTGTTGCGGGTTCTGTTATTTTAATTTTTGGGTTCCAATATTCGCACCATGCTTCTGTAGGACTACATAATTTATGGAGCAATGGCGGATGGATGCCAAATGGTTGGTTTGGGTTTATTGCATGTTTCAGCGTCGTTGTGTTTGCCTTTGGAGGCATTGAAATTATTGGCTTAACGGCTATTGAAACCAAAGATGCAGATAGAAATATACCTAAATCCATCAACACCATTCCCATGCGAATTTTACTCTTTTATCTTATGACGTTAACCATATTAATGTCTATTTATCCTTGGGATAAAATTGGTTTAGATGGCAGCCCATTCGTTACGATATTTAACAGTATCGGGATTAAATCCGCTGCCAATATTTTGAATATTGTTTGTATCACCGCAGCCATTTCCGCCATCAATAGTGATATGTATGGTGCAAGCCGAATGATGTATGGACTGGCACAAAAAGGAAGCGCACTAAAACAGCTTAACTATCTTTCTAAAAATGGAACACCAATCAGTGCCGTTTTAATCATGTTTTTGGTCCTCATTATAGGCGTTGTCCTCAATTATTTCTATCATGAAGGGTTATTCTTTTTCATTGCAGCCATGGCAACATTTGCAACTGTTTTAGTATGGCTGATGATTTTACTTTCACAATTTTGTATGCGAATGAAATTAACCAAAGAAGAGGTTAAAAACCTTAAATATCCTGTACCATTCTGGCCTATTGCCCCTATCCTAACGATATTCTTTATGATGTTTGTGATCGTTGTGGTTGGTATCATTCCAGAAACGCGTGTTGCTCTTTATATCGGAATGGGATGGGTAGCCTGGTTAGTTGGATGTTATTACATAATCAAAATATTATATAAAAAGAACGCATCTATATAATCTATTGATAATTATTTTTCTTAAAAGGAATAAAGATGGCACATCATTTTTGGAAAGCAACAGAAAAAAATATTTGGAGTGGGCGCAATGATCGGGAGGAAGGCCCCTCTGCGTTACGACTATTTCAAATTATAAAGGTGGCCAAAAATTTCTTACCAAACCATTATTTACATCATATTGCATTCATGGGGTTTATGTGTGATGAAGGTGTTCGATTAAACAAAGGCAGAGTGGGGGCTGCCAATGCCCCCGATATCTTACGTAAATCTTTGGGGAATTTAGCCGCTCATACAATTCATCAAATTGTTGATTTTGGAAATATTCTTTTCAACCAAGATTTAAATACCAGCCAACAATATTTGGCACAATCAATTAAAGAATGTCAAAATCTAGAATTAAAAACTTTAGTTTTGGGAGGGGGGCATGAGACCGCTTATGGGCATGGACTTGGGATCTACCAAAGTCATATCGGAAAAAAAATTGGTATTATCAATTTTGATGCACATTTAGATTTACGCAACTCCTCTACAACCTCTTCTGGCACACCGTTTAAACAGCTGGCACATTTTTGCCAACAGCAAGATATTGAATTTAACTATCTATGTATCGGTGCCAGCTTGGCATCAAATACGCAATCCCTCTTGGAAACAGCTCATAAATTAAATGTACATATTATCTGGGATACAGAATGTCATTTTAATCGTTTAGATTTTATCCAAAAGCAATTACACGATTTTATAAAAGCCGTTGATATAATTTATTTAACCATTGATTTAGACGTTTTACCCTTGAGTATTATGAGCGCTGTTTCAGCCCCAGCAGCCTATGGGGTAGATTTATCTATTTTATTAACCCTTGCCGAAGAAATAAAAGCAACAAACAAGTTAAAAGCCGTTGATTTTGTTGAATTTAATCCAGATTTAGACAAAGATGGGTTATGTGCAAGAGTAGCAGCACGATTTATTTGGCAAATCTTGTTTAACTGGAAATAAGGAATAAACCATGAAAACTTTATGGAAAGATCTACATGCGATTACAATGCGAGATGGTCGATATAACATTATTGAAGATGCCGCTATCTTGACAGAAGATGGTCTAATTATTTGGATTGGAAAAGCGCACGAAGTCCCTGATAGTGATGCCCAACAAATCAGTTTGAATTATTGGTGGGTTACCCCTGGATTGATTGATTGCCATACACATCTTGTGTTTGCAGGTAGTCGCAGCGCAGAATTTGAAGAAAGACTTCACGGTATCAGCTATAGTGAAATCGCAGCCAAAGGAGGTGGAATCATCAGCACAGTAAATGCAACACGTCAAGCGACAGAACAAGAGTTGCTAAAACTGGCTTTAAAACGCATCGAATTCTTAATGAAAGACGGTGTTACCGCTATCGAAATTAAATCTGGATATGGATTAGATTTAAACAGTGAAAGAAAGATATTAACCGTTATTCAAAAGCTGAAAACACTATTACCCATTACTATTAAAGCTACTTGTTTAGCAGCTCATGATATTCCAATAGAATATAAAAATCGATCGGACGAATATATTGATTATATTTGTGATGTAATGTTACCTTTATTTGCTTCTGAAAATCTGATTGATGCTGTGGATGCATTTTGTGAGCATATTGCATTCTCCCCTCAACAAGTAGAAAAGGTTTTTCGTAAGGCACAGAAATTAAATTTACCTATTAAAATACATGCCGAACAACTTTCCTCTTTACATGGATCCTCACTAGCAGCCAAATATCACGGATTATCCGCCGATCATTTGGAATATATGACCGAGCAAGACGTTATTGCAATGGCTCAATCTGATACAGTCGCTGTATTATTGCCTGGAGCCTTTTATATGTTACGAGAGAAACAACTCCCCCCTATTCCGTCACTGCGTCAACATCACGTTAAAATAGCCCTATCTACAGATTTAAACCCAGGAACTTCTCCCATGCTCTCGGCAAGGTTGTTGTTAAACATGGCTTGTACTCTGTTTAAAATGACCCCAGAAGAAGCTTTGGCTGGTGTAACAATCAATGCTGCACATGCATTAGCACTAAACCATCAGCATGGGAGCTTAGAGCAAAAAAAAATAGCCAATTTCGTAGCTTGGGATATCACACATCCAGCCGACTTAGCTTATTGGTTAGGAGGACAAATCAAAAATAAAATAATTGTAAATGGGAAAATTCTAGATGTAAAAGAAAAGTAATATTTCACGAAATACCGTTGATACAACTTATAATTTTGATATACAACTTTCTCGATTAAAGTAAATTAATTTTCTCTTATTTACTTTTTATATCCAATGATTTTTGTCATTAATGGTCGAAAAATGGTGTTATATGAATCATCTAATTTGCTGAAATGTAAAACTAAAGCCAATGATAACCCTACCATTTTTATGCTGTTTATATTTTACTACAATATCGGTAAGATTATTAATTTGTATAATAGCTGCCTCTAAAACGCGTCTTTTAAACAGCTCCATTCGTTTATATTCATCCTGTTGAATACCTAATTGATTACGAAATTCTTGCAATTCAAAGATAGGTGTCTTCCCTAAACTCCTCCAAGCAATTAACATCTCATACAAACGTACAGCATATCGGCTGGATAATCTATTCACCTGTTTTAATTCATAACTTGTAAAATGTTTTTCCAGGCGTGTAATTAATGGCACAACTGAAGGAGAAAATATTAGTTTAATAAGAGCCTCTTTTTCAACATATCGAACCTCACTCACCCACCTTGATCTGACAAATTCTAAATTTCCTTTTTCATTTGTAAATTGATAACTAAATTGACGTTCAAATAAATTCTCTGAAGCTTGCTTCATTACATAATAAGCCGTGTGTTTCTCTACATGGAAATGATTCATATAACTTGAAGCATGAACCGTTAACGCATTATCTGCATTAATCCCTCTACCTGTTTCTCTTGCCTCAACAATCGCTAATAAAATTAATCTTTGTTCAACTAAGTCAAGATCGTAGCTAGCATTAATTAATACATTATCTTTGACAATGATTTCCTTCATATTTCATAACACCACATAAGAATTCTTTACCCTATACAACCATTGTATATCTTTGGTGTCAATAGATCGAAAAATGGTGTCATATAGGTCGAAAAACGGTGTCATATAGGTCGAAAAATGGTGTCATATAGGTCGAAAAATGGTGTCATATAGACGATATTATCATTGAAATACATAAACTTATTGAATAGTAAAAGTCTTTAAAAGTAATTAAAAGACTTAAAACATTTTGCCTGTGGATAAGTCTAACATTTACGCTTTGTATTAATTGCTATTGCTAACATACTCACAATAGCGAATGTAGCTGTTAATGATCTAAAACCTGAGTAATTTGCTTCAGTTATCTCAAGCCAAATATTTGCATTATGTACTAATGGAGAAAAAGAAGAATCTGTAATAGCAGCAATTGGAATTTCTAATTCTTTTGCAAAGAAAACCAAATCTAGAGTTTTAGAAGCATAAGGTGTATAACTAATCGTCAATATAGCATCTTTTTGACTAAGAAGTTCTATTTGATTTCGTGCAAGACCACCAGCATCATCAGCATATTCACATTTAATACCAGCTCGACGAAAAATATACGTCATATACATAATAATTGAGTAAACACGCTCTGTACCTATTAAACAAATTGTTTCTGCATTTGCTAATAAATCTATCATTTTATCTAAATGCTTATAATTAATATTATGTTCTAAAATATTTAAAGATTGATGAGATGATTCTATAAAATTACTTAATAATTTTTTCTGATGAGCAGATTCATCACTTAAATCTTGATGATTAATATTATCAATTCTTTCAGAGTAATCAGGCCAAAAACGACTTGCATGATCTCTAAAAATAGCTTGTAATTCTGAAAAACCGCTATAACCTAAATTTTTTGCAAAACGCACCAAAGCTGATGGCTGTACTTCTGCTGCTTTTGCAATTTCAGTAATTTTTCCAAAAGCAATTGTATAAGACGGTGTTGCTAATAGAAAATCTGCTATCTGAACCAAACGTTTTGAAAAACCACTCTTTCGATCAAGAATTAATTGATGTAAACTATAATAATCATACGGTAATAATGTATTAATCTCATTATTTGTTTTATTCTCGAAAGTCTGTTCCATAAAAAACCTATTTTAAAATATACCTGAAATTCTAAATATAAACTGATTATTCACTAAATTATATTTAAATAAAAAAATATTTCTAATTTACAAATCGTAATTTTATTATTAAAAGTAAATTTGAGCATTAAATTGTATTTTTAATCAATAAAGCGATCATTTTGCGCTTATATGTTAAAATAATATTTTGGATTTTGTAATGAATATATTAGATGATATCTCTGCCATTGGGCAAAGAATGAAACAAGAACAATTATCCTTAAAAGATTCAGTGATAGAAACAACACAAATGCATGTTTCTGATGAACAAATTGATGGATTAGATCGTCTAATTTATAATCATTGTATGAATAAAAAAGCACTTGCTGATTTTTTTGGTAAATCCAGAAATACATTTAGTAAAATTCTAACAGAATTAGAAAATAAAGAAATTATTGAAAAACCTATTTTGCAAAATAAAAATCATCTTTATACACGTTTTGATATTCAATCTATTATGAATGAGCTAAAACAACCATGTTATAAAGATACATATGAAGCAAGAATTATCGTTACTGAAAATCATAAAGGCGGTACAGGTAAAAGCACAACAACCCTGACCTTAGCAACCGCAGCAGCCTTAGATCTTCATTTAAATGCACGTATATGTATTATAGACTCAGATCCACAGGGATCAATAGGTAATAACCTTATTCGTGCTGTCGATGAAGATGATGTCTTTTTAACCATTACAGATATTTTATTAAAAGAATATGAACCACAAGGCGAGTATGCACAATATATCAAAGCAGGTTATTCAGAAGAAGCTATTATTTCTAAAATCCCATTTAGCACTCATTTACCCAATTTAGATGTTATTACAGCCTTTCCAACCGATGATCGTTTTACAGATACTTATTGGGGAATTAATAAAGAAGAAAGGCATAAATTACTTATTCGCTTTCGTGATGTTATCTTACCTATTTTAAAATCTCAGTATGATTTAATTTTTATTGATACACCCCCACAAGATTCCCCAATTATTTGGTCTATCAATGAAGCTGCCGATGCTTTACTAGTTCCTATCACACCGCGTGAATATGATTTTGCATCAACAACAAATTATATGTTAACCATTGCCGAAAGATTAAAACAGCTTCCTTCTCAAGGAAAAAATATTAAATGGTTTAAAGTGTTAGCCGTTAATGTTGATGATAAAAGTCAACATGAAACACGAACATTAGCAAAATTGGTAAGAACAGTTCAGGATAAATTTTTAACAACGAATATTAAACATTCAGAAGCCTTTGTAGTTTCGGCAGAAAAAGGAAGAACAATATTAGATATTAAAAAATCTGAAGAATTTTGTTCTTCTAAACAATTCGATATTGCGGAAATGTCTGTTTATTCAGTCTATCAACAATTTATCAATGAAATTAAAATGATTTCTTTAAAAAGTGAGTAAGATCAATGTCTGAAATAGAAAGAGGAACGAATAAAAATCTTTACATACATGGTCATAAAAGAACAAGTTTTGAACAAAAAAACAATTTATCTTCATTAAAAAAAACACTTCATTTTAAACGATCTTTTACATTTTCTAATGGTCGAAAAGTAGAAGCCAAACACGTTATTATTCCAGGAAACAAGATTGTATCAAACACTGTCGTTCATACGATAAATCCACGAAATCAGACAGCTTTGGATCGTCAATCTGTGCGTGATATCATAGAACAAATTCGAGAGCGTGGTGTTGATAAAGAAGGCATTGCCATTCAACATCAAGATAAATATTATCTTATAGAAGGAAGTCGTCGTCGTTATTGCTGTATAGAAACACAACAAGATCTGCCTTTATGGGTAATCACTGATGAGTTAAATTCAAAAGAAATTTATGAGATTATTAATGCATCACAAAGTAGTAAAAAATTCTCTTATCGTGAAGTTGGGAAACAATATTTAAAACAAATGCAAGAATTGGGATTTACAACCAATGATGATTTAGCTGCATATTTAAATACAAGCTCTGAAACAATAAGAAAACGTATTCAAGCAGCAAAAATTAATGAACACCTTATTCAAATTTTCCCCGATGCTGAGGGCATACCGAATAGTTATTATTCAAAACTTGCTAAAATTGAAAAAGAAGCTGAAAAAAATAATTTAGATATTCCAACATTATGTCAACAATTACGATCAGAAGTTAATTTTGAGACTATTGAGACAATCGAAGAGCAACAACAATATTTAATTCATCATTTAACGATGCATGTTAAAAATATGATGAATCAAGAAAAGGAAATTATTTGGGAAACAAGAGATCTGGTTACTTTTTCAAATAAAGATCAATATGCAAGGATTAGTCGAAATTCAAATGGTCGAAAAGTAAAATTTGAATTTAATCGAATGAATATAAATACGATCAAAGAAATTGAACAAATGATTATTCATCATCTGAATAAAAAAGAAAAAGAACGTTAATTTTAAATTTCTTTGGCAAAAAACAACCCCCTTGTTCGCCAAAGAAATTTATTTATTGAATTGTAGGAATTTCTTCTAAATTAACCCAACGATTTTCAATTGATGAAATAGAAATAGCCTCAGAAATTCGAACAATGGTTAACGCATCTCTAAAATTAAAATCGGTCTGTATATTTTTTTCAATACATTCCATTAATTTACGAACTTCCAGCGTTTTAAGATCATTAAAGCCAATTTGATGTCCACCTGCAGGACAGAATTCACCATATCCTTTATGTTCTGGTCCAGCCACAATAGTGGTAAATCCACGGCGACCTGCTTTTTGATCTCCTTTATAAATTTGTAACTCGTTAAATCTGGCTTGGTCAAAAATCAAAGAGCCTTTACTGCCACAAATTTCAAATCCATGATGCATTTCCCATCCTGTTGCTAACCATGAAGAGGTCACAACACCAGTAAAATGATGATCTTTGAATTGAATTAATGCATTGACTTGATCGTCTGTATAAACAGGTTTTGAACCACCATCCTTTGTAGGTCTAGAGTTATAGATTGTATCTAATTTTCCACAAACCGAGTCAAATTCACCCAACAAGAAACGTGCTGTTGCTAGAGCATGAGAACCAATATCCCCCAAAGCTCCGCCAAACTGATTTTTTTCACAGCGCCAGTTGTAGGGTGCCGCATCTGCCATGAATCCTTCTGAATGAATACCACGATAGCCTGTAATTTCACCAATTTCACCACTTTGAATAATTTCTTTGGCTGTAATCATCATTGGATTGCGTAAATAGTTAAAGCCAACCATCGTAATAACTCCAGCCTGTTCAGCAGCTTTGGTCATTGTAATGGCATCATTTAGATTGGTTGCCAAAGGTTTTTCACAATAAACAATTTTTTTTGCATTGATGGCTTCCAAAGCCATTGGTGTATGTAAATTATTAGGGGTTGTGATGGATACAATATCAATTTCTGGATTGTGAATTAGCGATTTCCAATCATCGGTCGCTTGCTCAAATCCTAATTGTTTGGCTGCGGCTTTTGCTTTATCAAGTGGGACATCAGCCAATATTTTCAAAATAGGCTCTTGTTGCACGGGGAAAAAGCGTGCCACATTTCCAAAGGCCCAAGCATGAGCTTTGCCCATAAAGCCACTACCGATAACACCGACACCTAAATTTGTTTTTTGTTTCATTGTATGTTTTCTCTAATTTTATTGAAAAGCAATATCTGCGAAATCTGGACTTTGGCTAAATTTCCATTGTTTGGTTGGACCTGCCATGACGTTCAAATAATAGGAATCACAACCATGAGGCGCACCAACAGGGTGATATCCTTTTGGAACCATTACCGTTTCTCCATCATAGACAGACATGGTTTCATCTAACGAGCGATCGTCTGTATAAACACGCTGGAAAACATATCCTCCTTTACGCTTATTACGATGATAATAGGTTTCTTCCAGATAGGTTTCTTTGCCTTCGATGGGGGTATCATGTTTATGGGGTGGATAACTGGACCAGTTTCCTCCTGGAGTGATAACTTCTACAACCAGTAAAGTTTCAGATGGATCAGTATCGGTCAGCATATTATTAACATAACGCACATTCGTGCCACTGCCCCGCTTAACGGTTTCAATATCGTCAGCTTTGATCGCATAAGGAGCAACGCCCTTTTTTGCAGGGGCTTGGCAAATAGCTAATTCTAAATAAGTGGTTGCTTTGACTGTCCATTTCATATGAGGAGGAACATAAACCGCAGAAGGCTTACCATCAAAAACAGACATACGTTCACCCAGAACACCGAAATCTTTTTCTGTGGTTGAAATATCGGCTTTTCCTGTGATAATGACCAAGCAAATTTCATTGTCATTACCATCTCTGATTAATGTTTGCCCAGCTTGTAAGTGAGCCACTTCAAATCCGATATATTGCCAGCCAGCACTTTGAGGGGTAATGCGTGTGACAATGCCTTCTGCATCTGGAGTATGGGGTTTGACGAGTAATTTACTCATGAGAAGCTCCTTATTTTTGAATACCAGCTTGATTTAATGAAGTAATAAGATGTTTATATCCTTTGGTAACATATTGAAATGGATTGGCTTTAACAGGATCTTGTTCAGCTTCAATGACAATCCAGCCAGAATAGTTTTGGAATGGCTTAAAAAATTCAACATAATCAACACTGCCATCGCCAGGAACCGTAAAGACACCTTGTAAAACACCGTCTAAGAATGGCCAATTTTCAGCATTGGCTTTTTTCATAACATCTTCACGAACGTCTTTGGTATGAATATGAGCAACACGTTCTGCATAATTTTTGGCTAGACGAATAGGATCCGCCCCGCCCCATGTTGCATGACCTGTATCCAATAAAAGATATACTTCTTTGTTTGTAGACCCCATTAAACGGTCAATATCTTCTTCTGATTGGACAATCGTTCCCATATGATGGTGAAAAGATAATTTAACCCCATAATCTAGTGTTAATTGAGCAAGTTCGTTCAGTTTTTCAAAATAACCTTGCCAACAAGATTTTTCCATAATTGGGCGATGTGCTAGTCCAATATCACGGCGACCTTGAATAGTATTGGCTGTTTCAGCATATACAACCACATCACATCCCATTGCTTTTAATAAATCGAGGTGAGAACGCATTGCCTTAAATTCTTCTTTGGCAGAACGTAATAACAAAGCCCCTGAAAACCACCAACTGGTGAGGTCTAAATTATATTTTCTCAAAGTTTGTTTCAAAGCATTGGCTTCTTTTGGAAATTTGTTGCCCATTTCCATGCCTTCGATACCAATTTGACTGGCTTCGGAAAGACAAATATCCAAAGGAATATCGCCACCAAGTTCAGGCATGTCATCATTAGACCAACAAATTGCGTGCGCACCAATACGAATTGTCATGTTCTTTGTTCCTTGTTTAATTTTTAATTCCAAAGTCTTTGAGTTTTTTTATAGTTTAAGTATGTTTTATAGGCTTCATTGACTGTTTTTTGCTTTGAAATTTCTGGCACAGCAACATCCCACCAATAGCCACATTCTTCGGTAATGCTGACGGCTTCGGTATCAATCACGATGACGGTTGTGCGATCATTCTGTCCTGATTTTATTAATGCATCTTGTAATTCTTGAACAGAAGAAACTTTTTTACTGATTGCCCCTAATCCTCTAGCATGTTGGACGAAATCAATATTGGGTAATTCTTTGTGATGGGTATCTACAAGCATGTTATTAAATTGTTTTCCACCACAGGCTTGTTGTAAACGATTGATACATCCATAGCCACGATTATCAAGTAAAACGATGGTTATTTTTACCCCTAACATAATCGATGAAACAATTTCAGAGTTCAGCATCAGATAAGAACCATCGCCCACCATGACCACAACATTACGGTCTGGTTCTGCCATTTTTGCACCAATACCGCCAGCCACTTCATATCCCATACAAGAAAAACCATATTCCATGTGATATCCGCCACTTTGTTTGGCGCGCCATAATTTTTGTAATTCCCCAGGCAAACCGCCCGCAGCGCAGACAACAATACTATTATCAGGAATGGAACGCATAACCGCACCAATGACTTGGGCATCACTTGGTAATTTTTCTGCGGTTGTTGATGGGATCGCCATGTATTTATCGGCTATTTTATACCAATTTGCTTTCAAATTTTTAGCTTTTTCTGTCCAAGATTGATCGGTTTTATAATTGGTAATTTGTTGGCTTAATAGTTCTAAAATTGCTTTGGCATCTCCAATGAGTGGATATGAATTATGTTTGGTGCCATCAAAAGGTTGAATATTAAGACCAATAATTTTCAGGTTGGGATTTGTAAAGACTGCCCATGATCCTGTTGTAAAATCTTGTAATCTGCTGCCGATAGCAAGGATAACATCCGCTTCATTTGCCAGTGCATTTGCGGCGGCTGTTCCTGAGACGCCTATCCCGCCCATGTTTAAAGGAGATTGGTCTGGAACTGCTGATTTACCAGCATTGGTTTCACCAGCAGGAATTCCATACTTATTACAGAAATCTTCAACTAGCTTTTCCGCACCAGAATAAGCAACACCGCCACCAATGATGATTAAAGGTTTTTTAGCTTTTAATAAAATTTCTTTAGCGGTTTCTAATTCATTTGGATCAGGATGAGGTCGACGAATATAATGAATTTTTTCTTCAAAGAATGTTGCTGGAAAATCCCATGCCATTGTTTGTACGTCTTGGCACAGAGAAAGGGTGACAGGTCCGCATTCTGCTGGATCCGTTAAAACAGTCATTGCACGCTGGAATGCAGGAATAATTTGTTCTGGTCGTGTAATGCGGTCGAAATATCTTGAAACAGGTTTGAAGCTGTCATTAACAGAAACAGTACCATCACCAAAATCTTCAAGCTGTTGTAATACTGGATCTGGCAGGCGTGTTGCAAAAACATCGCTAGGTAATAATAGAATAGGCAAACGGTTTGCATGTGCTACCCCGGCAGCTGTAATCATATTTAACGAACCTGGTCCAATAGACGCTGTGCAAGCCATTACTTGTCTTCTACGTTTACCTTTGGCAAAAGCGATGGCTGTATGTGCCATTCCTTGTTCATTTTGCCCTCTGAAAGTTGGAAATTGATCTTTCACTTCGTATAATGCTTCCCCAAGACCAGCAACATTTCCATGACCAAAAATTGCCCACATTCCTGCAAAAAAAAGTTGAACGCTGCCATCATCTAGTCTGATTTTTTGTGCCATCATTGCTTTGACCAAAGCTTGAGACATTGTAAGACGTATTGTTTTCATTATTGTTCTCCTTAACTTGTCTGGGGAATATTATTGCGCTGCTTTTAGCCAAGCATCAACGAGCTGTTGAAAAGCATTAGCCATCTTTTGAATAGCTTCATCATCATTGATTTGTTTTGTAAACCATTGACGTGCAGGCTCTCCAAAGATTGTACGACCCACGGCAAATCCTTTGACATAAGATATTTTTGCAGCAGCTTGGAAAGCTTGTGTAATGGTTTCAAGGGGGGCATCTAACCCAAGCACCACAACACCCCGACATAGAGGATCATTTTGTTTAATAACGTTATTAATTTCTTTCCATGCAGCCTGATCTTGTTGAGGTTCTAGTTTCCACCATGCTGGCTTAAGACCTGCGTCGTAAAGTTGTTGTAAGGCGGTTGCGATGGTTTGGCTGTCTAATGGTCCATTTTTTCCAGCGATAATTTCAATTAACAATTCCCGTTGTAAACGCTGACACGCATCATAGGCACGTTCAAGTTCTCTTAATTGTTTCTTTTTTAATTCAATAGGATCATCAGGGTGATAAAAGCAAAGGCATTTCACTGTATGTTGTGCTGGCCATGATAATAATTGTGCGCCTAGGCTGCCTTTACCATCAAAATCAAGGGGGCGAGAACCAGGATATTCAATGGGACGAGAAATCCATAGATTTTCATGAGATGCTAAAAATAATGCTTCTTGACCATAGCGACCATCCATAAAAGTGCCAAACCCAGGTCTGCCTTTAGCAACTAATGCTGCTGCTTTAATGGTTAGGATTTTAAACTCACTGATTTTATCTCGAGAAACTCCATATTCATCCACCATTTCTTCTAATTGCAAACGATGATCGCATGCCAATGCCATGATAGGGTTAGTTTGAACAGGACGCGTTGTTGCTTGATGTAAATGGGTCAGCGTTTTGTCGTGTTGAATAGAATGATTATGACTATTTTGATTTAAAAAATGCGTTAATTCAATAAAGGTCGGATATTCTGGGGAGCATAGTAAACGAGAAACTGCAAATGCTCCACACGCATTTGCATAAGTACAACAAACATTAATCGGTTCATTTTTTAACCAGCCCCTTAAGAAACCAGACATGAACGCATCGCCAGCTCCAAGCGTATTACAAACAGTAACTTTGAAGCCTTTTCCTTTAATTCCTTGATCCAAAACATGAGGAATATCCCCATCAAAAACAACGCATCCCATAGGACCACGTTTACAGACAATGGTTGCTTGTGGAGCAATTTTGCGAATATGCCGAATAGCTTCGATGGTGTTTTCATAACCGCTGGCAATATGTAGTTCCTCTTCTGTGCCAACGATCAAATCACATTCAGGGAGAATGGATAATAATTTCTCTGTTACTTCTTTAGAACGCACATAACGTGCTTCACCATCACCAATAGATGCAACCCCCCATAGATTTGGGCGATAATCAATATCGATAATGACTTTTCCGCCATGTGTATGAATCAATTTCATGGCTTTACGTTGTGCTTTTGCGCTGTTTTCTTGGGCGAAATGCGTTCCTGTTACTACAATTGCTTTGGCTTTTTTAATGAAATCCTCATGAATATCCTCTTCTGATAACGCAGCATCGGCACAATCAGTTCTGTAAAATAGCAACGGAAATTGTTCAGAATCCCTAATGCCAAGAATTGCTAGGGCAGTTAGGCGTTCCGGATCTTGATGAATCCCTTTGGTATTAACGCCTTCACGTTGCATTTGTTCGATAATAAAATGTCCAAAATGATCCTTCCCAACCCGCGTAATCACACCTGATTTTAATCCCAAACGGGATGTTCCAATGGCAATATTGGCTGGGCATCCGCCAACGGCTTTATTAAAAGATGAAGTATCTTCTAACCGACAGCCTATTTGTTGAGAATAAAGATCAATAGAAGATCTTCCTATAGTAATCACATCGAGTTCGCCATTGGTCATGAAGTATTCTCCAACTATAATAATAAAATTCTATTTTTCATAAATATAGAAAAATAATTTTAAATTTACGACAGACTAAGGCTTTTGGATAATAAAAAAGATGTGATCTTTTGCTTTTCACAGCTTATTGATCGAGCTTTACCTTCAAAAATCATAGGCAGAATGCTCAACAAAAAGTTATCATAAACCTTTTTGACAGAAAAAAGAGTTAAAAACTGCGAATTAATTAGTTAATTTGGAAAAATTTTTTCAAAAAATTAGAATTTTAGCAATCGTTACACAATAAGTTTATTAAGAAAATTTATTATTTATATAATAATTAGCAAATATTATTCTTTTAGAAAAAATTTTCTAAAGAGGATGAGTATGCGGTTTACTTCATAGTTTGAAATTATTTCGAATAAAGAATAATATTCAATAAGGTTGGCAAATTGCTTTTTGGTTGAGGTTCGTAAAAGACCTTTTTATCAGGGTTACAGAATACTCTTTTAAAATCTTAAAGGGTATTTTTAGATGAAAGAGTAAAGATCTATGACTGATTTAACAAAAAGAAATTTTATTACTAAAACAACTCTGGTTGCAGCATTAGGGGGATTATTATTTGGATATGATACCTCGGTTATTTCGGGTGCTGTAGCATCGATTGATCATCAATTGGTCAAACCATTAAATCTTTCGAATAATTGGGAAGATTTTATTTCTGGATTTGTTATTGCCAGCGCTCTTGTTGGGTGCATGATTGGCAGTATTATCAGCGGATTTGTTGCAGACTTTGTTGGTCGTAAAAAAGGGTTATTTATATCAGCTGTTCTTTTTGTGATTTCAGCATTGGGATCGGCTTGGCCTGAATATGGGGTGATATATCCTTTGCATGATCCTGTGGCGATTGTGTGTTCTTTTATCTTTTATCGTATTATTTGTGGTATTGGGGTGGGGATTGCGTCGACATTGGCACCTATGTATATTTCGGAAATTGCTCCGTCAACTATTCGTGGCAGTTTAATTATTTACTATCAAATTGCCATTGTTAGCGGTCAAGCTGGCGTTTATTTTGTGAATTGGTTTATTGCAAGTCTTGGCGATCATGATTGGTTGATGACCACAGGCTGGCGCATTATGTTGGTTTCAGAAATTATCCCAGCGTTTATTTTCTTGATCTTGTTGGTTCCTGCTGTTGAAACTCCTCGTTGGTTAATGCTGAAAAACCGCGATGAAGATGCATTGAATGTATTACATAATATTTTCCATCCAAACGAAGCACATCAAACCGCTGCAGAAATTAGAAGCAGCTTAAAGAAAAATACAGAATTGGGATCTTTATTTCAATTTGGTGCGGCTGCAGTTCTTGTAGGAATTGGTGTTGCGGCTTTTCAACAATTGGTTGGTATCAATGCCGTGATGTATTATGCCCCTGAAATGTTTAAAAATATGGGCTTTGGTGAAAGAGGGGCATTATTCCAGACAATTTTCGTTGGTGTTGTAACCGTTATTTTCTGTTTGATTGCTATGAAAATGGTGGATAAGGTTGGTAGAAAACCTTTGTTAATTGTTGGTAGTATTTTACAAGCTATTGCAATGTTAGGGTTGGCTGCGACTTTTATGTTTAAATTAGATAGCATGATTGCTGTCTTTATGATCCTTTTTTACTGTGCCAGCTTCTCTATTTCATGGGGACCAATGGCTTGGGTTTTATTGGCAGAATTGTTCCCTACAGCAATCAAAGGACGTGCCATGAGCTTGGCTGTTTTTATTGAATGGACAGTAAATTTATTCGTATCATGGTCATTTAAAATTATGGATGGCAATGCTTCTTTGAATGCAGTGTTCAATCATGGTTTCCCATTTATTATCTATGGAATTATGGGGGTATTAGGAACGTTCTTTGTGATCTTCTTTGTTCCAGAAACAAAAGGACGCAGTTTGGAAGAAATTCAACAAATTTGGTTGGATCGTAAGAACAAAACACAAACAGATAATCAGGTTTCTGTTAAAGCATTATAAAAGCAATTTTGTACTGCCTTCACACTGTTTCAATGTTGTGAAGGCAATATTCTGCCCATAGATTTTAAACATAAGAGGTTATTATGCGTCATATTGGATGTTGTACATGGATTTTTGATAATGAACCCATTGAAGAAACCGCCCTTCTTGTAAAAAATATTGGACTAAATGGTGTAGAGTTACATGGGGATATTCATTCGATTGATCCTGTGCAGGCTGGTAGAGTTTTTGCAGATCAAGGGTTGCAAATATTTTCTATCACTCCTGGGGATGCTGATATTTCCCATCCTGATGCGACTATTCGACAAGAAGCTATTGATTATTATAAGAAATTAATTGATTGGGTTTTGAAAATTAATCAACAACCTTGTTCCCCATTGATTTCTTGTCATGGTCTGGTGCAACGTATACGTCCTATCAGCACACAAAAAGAAGAAAATATGCTTTTAGTGGAAAGTACAAAACAAATCTGTACTATGGCGCAACAGGCAGGAATTGACGTTGTTTTTGAAGTGTTAAATCGTTATGAAAGTTATCAAATTTGCACTTTGAAAGAGGGGTTGAATTTAATTGAACATGTCAAAGCTCCTAATTTAAAGATATTAGCAGATGCGTATCATATGAATATAGAAGAGGCTGATCCTGCAACGTCCTTAAGGGAAGTTGGGCAACATCTTGGTCTTTATCATGCGGCAGATTCAAATCGCGGTGCAATAGGTGAGGGACATACAGATTTTAAGTCACAAATCATGGCATTAAACGATATTCACTATCAAGGACCCATTATTTTTGAAATTGCAGCCCCAGGTCCTGATCCATTCAATACGAATAAAGGGGAAGGTTTTAAAAGGATTTTGGAACAACAATTAAAAAAATCAGTACATGCTATTCGTGCATTAAATAGTTAATTTTATTGGTATAAAAGGTAAATAAAGAGACTTACCTTTTATCATTTTTTTAGATTTCATCTAAACGAACAACACGATTTTCAAGAATAGAACGACTTGCTGCTTCAGCCAATATCAAAGCTTGCTTGCCATCTTCAAACCCAACTTCGGGTTGTTTTCCTTGTTCAACAGCATCAACGAAAATACTAATTTCGTTATTAAATGCTTCGCCATAACGATCAATAAAGAAATTCATCAAAGCAGGTTTTTGATCAGTAAAATTCTCACTATATAAACGCATATTATTCATTGGATGGTTTTCTGAAATAGCCATTCCTTTTGATCCAAAAGCCTCCACACGTTGGTCATATCCATAGATTGCACGACGAGAATTATTGATAATACATTGCTTGCCAGAGGCTGTTTTCATGACAATGGTGACTGTATCATAATCATTGCAGCGTTCCATCAAGGGGGTATTCACCAGACGAGAGCCTGTTGCTGAAACTTCTGTAATATTTTCCCCAAGGACAAAACGCGCCATATCAAAATCATGAATGGTCATATCGCGGAAAATACCGCCAGAAACTTCAATATATGCATCTGGTGCTATATCTGGATCGCGTGACGTGATAATCACTTGATGCACATCACCAATTGCACCGGCTTCAATGGATTTTCTGACGGCACGATGCCCTTTATCAAATCTTCTGACAAAACCAAGCATAATAGGGATATTTGTTCCTTTGATTTTTTGTTCACAAGATTTTACGCGATCTAGGGATAGATCGATAGGTTTTTCACAAAAAATCGCTTTGTTAGCAGCGACAGCGTGTTCAATTAAATCGGCATGGGTGGCGGTTGAGGTCGCAATGAAAACAGCATCGACTTCAGAAGAAGCAAAAACATCATTTATAGATTGGAATTGTTTGACGTGATGTTTGCTAGCTACTTCTTGTGCAGCAGCGATATTGATATCAAATATACCCACCAGTTTTGCTTTGGGATGGGCAACAATATTATCAACATGCATACGACCGATACGACCTGTACCAAGGACAGCAATATTTAGCATTTTTATTTCTTTCGTTGGTTAATTCAATATGAATATTTTCCTGAAAATTAGAAAAATATTTTTAAATTTATGATTTATTATATGATTTAAATAATGAATATTTTGTGAATGATGATTTTGTCCGGGTCTATTTTTTGCTTTTAATATCAATTTTTAGTATAAATATTTTATATTATTGATTAATTTTTGATAATTATGATTATTTAGATGGTATTGACAGAATTCTAGCATCACAAATAATTTATTTAGAATGAAAAAATTTTTCTATTTTGAGTCAAGAATATATTTTATATTTACTATTTGTTATATTTCACTAAACTCAAAAGGGTTAAAAAATGCCTCTTATTCGTATTGATGTTGTCGAAGGTAGGAACCAGCAAGAATTGAATATGTTAAAAGAAACAATTCATCGTGCAATGGTCATTGCTTTTGAAGTTCCTGAGCGAGATAGATACCAGATTTTAACACAGCATAAGCCTGGATTTCTAGTTGCTGAAGATACAGGATTGGATATTCCAAGGACTGACAAATTTGTTTTAATTCAAATGGTTTCCAGACCAAGAACCGTTGAGCAAAAGAAGAAATTCTATAGTCTTGTTTGTCAATTGTTAAAAGAAAATTGTGGAATTGAATCCTCTGATGTGATGACGAGTATTGTCGTAAACAGTGATGAAGATTGGTCTTTTGGATTAGGAAGAGCCCAGTTTTTAGAAGGTGATTTATAATCTATCTTCTAAAAAACAGATTAACCGTAATTTACGCGTGACTTGAATAGGGAGATTGATAATGAATACTGCAAATCAACAAGATAAAAAGTTAAGAATTGGTGTGATTGGGACGGGTGCTATTGGTGTCGATCATATTCGTCGATGTACGCATACATTATCCGGTGCAGAAATTGTTGCCGTGAGTGATGTGACTATTGACAATGCGAAAAAAGCTGTTGCTCCACACAATCCTAATGCCAAAGCTTATGAATCGGGTCATGATGTGATTAATGCAGAGGATGTTGATGCAGTGATGGTTACTTCTTGGGGACCAACACATGCCGAATATGTGTTATCTGCGATTAAAGTGGGTAAATACGTGTTTTGTGAAAAACCATTGGCAACAACAATCGAAGATTGTGAAAAGATTATGAAAGCTGAGCAAGCACATGGTCATCGCTTGGTTCAAGTTGGTTTTATGCGTCCTTATGACAAAGATTATCGTGAGTTGCGGAAAAAGATTGCGGATGGTGTGATTGGTGCGCCTTTGATAGTTCATGCAGCACATCGTAATCAAAAAGTTGGTGAAAATTATGTAACCAGTATGGCGATTTTCGATACATTAATTCATGAGCTTGATGTGTTGAGATGGCTATTAGATGATGATTATGTTTCTGCACAAGTTATTTTCCCTCGTCAAACAAGCCATACACATGCAAAATTACGCGATCCTCAAATTGTTTTACTAGAAACAAAGTCTGGTATTCGTATTGATGTTGAAATATTTGTGAATTGTCAATATGGGTATGATATCCAATGTTCTGTTGTGGGTGAAAAAGGTATTGTGAGTTTACCAGATCCTGCTGCGGTTTTGTTGCGTTCTGAAGCAAAATTATCCACTCCAATTTTTACAGATTGGAAAGAGCGTTTTATTGATGCATATGATGTAGAAGTCCAAGAATTTATTGATGGTTGTAAATCTGGAAAAATTAAAGGCCCAAGCTCTTGGAATGGATATGTTGCTGCGGTTGCAGCTGAAGCTTGTGTTAAAGCACAGGAAACGCAAGCGATCGAACCAATTTCCATTCCAGAATGCCCTGTAATGTATAAGTAATCTTGTTAAACATAGTTGCTTTACAAAAAAGCAACTATGTTGGTTTTGTCGCAAAGTTTAAATTTTATAAAATTTTAAGTTTTTACTAGCGTTAGTTATTATAAAATATTTATATAATTCAATGAATTAAAAAATCCTATTTTGAAGAAAAATATTAAAAACCACTAAACTTAAAACTTTGTGACAAGACCAGATTTATATATCTTTACAGTTTACAATGTTATTTGCAATAATATCTCGTTTCGATTAATAATTTAAATAATAATGATAAATTCATATTTGTTGAATATTAAAAATGCATAATAAGATAAATGATAACTTTAATGAAATAATAGAAAAAGTAACAAAAGGTGAGTATAACGATCCTTTTTCAATTTTAGGGCCTCATTTAATTAACGGTTATTTAGAATTTAGATTTTTTTTTCCTCATGCAAAACAAGTTATTATTCTTGATAAGACAACGAAGAAAGAGTTAATTATTTTAGACAGGATTCATTTGGATGGATTTTTTCAAGGAAAACTTAAAAGAAACTCTTACTTTTCTTATTTAATAAAAATTATATGGAATGACAGTGAACAAGTCATTGAAGACCCATATCGTTTTGGTAAGTTACTAACAGATTACGATACTTGGTTATTAAATAATGGGAAAGATAATTATTCTTATGAAAAATTAGGGGCACATTTAATTACTTTAGATGGTATTTCTGGAGTTCGTTTTATTGTATGGGCTCCTAATGCTAAACGTGTTTCAGTGATAGGTGATTTTAATTGCTGGGATGGGCGTAGACACCCTATGAGATTACGTCCTGAGAGTGGTTTTTGGGAAATTTTTATACCTGACTTATTTAAAGGTCAATTATATAAATATGAAATTTTAACTCCCAAAAACGAAATTCTTTTTAAATCTGATCCTTATTCTTTTTTAAACCAACTTCGACCAGAAACAGCGTCTATTATTTACCCTCTTCCTTCTATACAGATTCATACAGAAAGGCAAAGAAAAGCCAATCAACTTAACCAGCCCATTTCGATTTATGAGGTTCATTTAGGGTCTTGGATGCGACACTCTGATACCAATGATTGGCTAAGTTATAAAGAGCTTGCTGATAAACTTATTCCATATGTAAAAAAAATGGGGTTTACCCACATTGAAATATTACCTATCCAAGAACATCCTTTTGATGGTTCTTGGGGGTATCAACCTACAAATCTTTATGCCCCAACTTGCCGTTTTGGTAATCCAGAGGATCTTATTTATTTTATTGATATTGCTCATCAAAATCAGATTAACATTATATTAGACTGGGTTTCTGGACATTTTCCAAAAGATCCGTTTGGCTTAGAATTTTTTGATGGAACAAGTTTATATGAGTATCAAGATCCAAAGGAAGGATATCACCCTGATTGGAATACATTAATCTATAATTATAATAGTCCGACTATTTGCAACTTTTTATCTAGCAACGCTTTATATTGGTTAGAACGCTTTGGGTTTGATGGTTTGCGTGTTGATGCTGTTGCTTCAATGATTTATCGAGATTACAGCCGTAAGCATGGCGAGTGGGTTCCAAATATATATGGTGGAAATATTAATTTAGAAGCTGTAGATTTTTTACGTCATACAAACGATTTACTTCATCACAAATATCCAGAATCTGCGTTAATTGCTGAAGAATCTACAAGTTTTTATGGTGTAACTTTGCCTCCTAAAAATCATGGATTAGGGTTTAACTATAAATGGAATATGGGATGGATGAATGATACATTAAGCTATATGCAACTTGATCCTATTTATCGAAAATACCATCATAATCAAATGACTTTTGGTATTTTATATGCTTGGAGTGAAAATTTTATTTTACCTATATCTCATGACGAAGTTGTTCATGGTAAAAAATCTTTATTAGAAAAAATGTCAGGGATAGGAGATGATAAATTTGCAAATCTACGTGCTTATTATGGGTTTATGTGGGCTTATCCTGGTAAAAAATTAATTTTTATGGGGTGTGAATTTGCTCAATATAATGAGTGGAATCATAATACACAACTAGATTGGTATTTATTAGAGCATACGGACAATAACTTGCATCTTGGTACTCAAATACTGGTCAAAGATTTAAATTTTCTCTATAGGGATACGCCTGCGCTTTATGCTGATCATAGACGTTCAGAAGGGTTTAGATGGGTCATTACAGATGACGAGAATAACTCTGTTTATGCATTTATAAGGGAAGATCAATATGAAAATTTTATTTTAATTATTAGTCACTTTAGCCCTATATTTTGTGAGAATTATCGTATAGGTGTGCCACAAAATGGAGTTTATGACATCATTCTAAATACAGACGATTTTGTTTATGGTGGTAAAAATATACTTGATAACCATGAAATATTAAGCGAACCTATAGAAAAACATAATTTTAAATGGTCTTTATCCTTATCACTGCCTCCATTTTCTACATTATATATTAAATTAAAAGTTATTTCGTGTTAATTATATTATAATTTCTATTTTGTAATTATTAACTATTCTATAATAGAAGGGTCATATCAGATTTATTTTTTTTAAAAAGAGGTTTTACGGATGAATATATTACATGTTTGTTCTGAATTTTTTCCGTTACTAAAAACTGGTGGGTTAGCTGATGTGATGGCCTCACTACCAGCGGCTCAACGTAATTTAGGTGTAAATGCTCGTATTTTATTACCAGGCTTTCCTGAAATTATAAAACAGTTACCAAACAAAAAAAAAGTTACTGATTTGAATACATTCTCAGGAAATGTAACTCTTTATTATGATACATACGGAACGATTCCATTATATATTATTGATGTTCCTTATTTATATGATCGTCCTGGTAATCCTTATCATGATATAAATAATAATGATTATCATGATAATTATATTCGTTTTGCTTTATTAGGATATGTTGCGTGTGAGCTTGCAAAGGGATGTGATGGTTTTTGGAAACCAGATGTTGTTCATGCGCATGATTGGCATGCAGGTTTAACTTGCGCTTATTTAGCTGCTAATAATTATCCTGCAAAATGTATTTTTACTATTCATAATATTGCTTTTTCAGGAAACTTTTCTTCTTTTCATATGCCTGAATTATGGCTTCCAAATCATTTTTATAACACAGAGGGATTGGAATTTTATGGGCAAATATCATTTTTAAAAGCAGCTATATTCTATGCCAATTACTCTACTACAGTAAGTCCAACATACGCCCAAGAAGTGTTAAATCCTAAATATTCCCATGGTTTTGATGGGTTATTAAGAAAAAGATATAATGAAGGTCGTTTCTGTGGAATTTTAAACAAAGTTGATGAAAATATATGGGCACCAGATAAGGATTTTTTAATTACCCAACCTTACTCGGTTAGGAATTTAAGAAATAAAATAAAAAATAAGCAATCTCTTCAACAAGAGTTGGGTCTACCTTTATTAGAACATTTGCCATTATTTACCATAGTTAGCAGAATGACCTATCAAAAAGGTCTGGATATGGTATTAGAAATTTTACCTAAAATGATGGAAAGCGGTTTACAATTTATTATTTTAGGACAAGGGGAGCATCATTTAGAAAGCGCTTTCACTCAATTAGCATATCAATATCCAAACAATATGAGAGCAATTATAGGATATACAGAACAAAAATCACATCAATTAATTGCTAGTGCAGATATTTTAATGGTTCCCAGTAGATTTGAACCGTGTGGGTTAACACAATTATATGCTTTAAAATATGGCACATTACCTTTAGTTAGGCGCACAGGGGGGCTAGCCGATACTGTTACAGATTGTTCTCTAGAAGCTTTAGAAGCTAAAGAAGCCACTGGATTTGTATTTAATGATAGTAATACTAAAGATCTAAATAATGCTATTCAGAGATCTTTACTTTTATGGAAAACACAAAAAAAATGGCGCCAATTACAAAAAAGCGCCATGTGTCAAGATTTCAGTTGGAATACAACGGCTCAAAGCTATATTAGCTTATATAATGAGATTTTAAATAAATAATAATGGTTTAATTTACTAAAATATCCCAATTCTTATTTTCCCAATCGTTTTGATTAAAGCGACGAGTAAAGTTAATTGTTTGCCCAGAAAGATTTTCTAAATTTAAAGGAACTCCATACATGCCTAGACCTATAAGATGACTAGGTTGGTCTTGAACTTGTTGCCAACCATTTAAACCATAGTGTAGTGTAAATGGTTTGTTAGCCTGTATCCATAATGTATAATTTGAAGATACAGAAGAACACTCAATATCATCATACCAATATATTTCGTTGATTTTTCGTTTTGTATTTAAATAACGATCTACAACACAATCAAGCTGTTCTATAGTTTTTTTTGTAGTATAAGTATAAATCAGTTTAATTAACTCTGCATGGGCCCAGATTAATGGCATAGCACTTCCCGAAGGGCGTCCTTTATATAAACCATATTGAGGAATATCCTCTTGATCCCATATCTGTTCGGGTAACATTCCCCCTATACTGGCAGAAGCAAGCAGTGCTTTTAAATAAGGTTCTGCATTTTCTTTACAAAGAATGGCTTGATGACCTCTCTCGCCACTAAGGAAAGGCCATAAACGTCCAATACCATTTCCATCAAAAGCACTGCCATCTTCATGTTCACCATATCCGTCTTCATTGTAACGATAATAATAAGGACCATTTGGTAATGTAACGCATAAAACTTTATCAATCAGTTTTGTTGTTTCTATAATGCGTGGATCAGTTGGTTTTCTTAGTCCCAATCGTGTTAAATAAAGATAGTCTAGCCCTAACAAATCAGATGTTTTAATCTGTTTTCCATTACGATTTCGAAGCTCTACATAACCTTCTTGAGGCGAAGAGCTACTAGGATTAATACGGATATAATGACCTGAAATTTGATATTCTTTATCTAGATCCGTATTTTGAACGTAAACCCAGCTTTCTAACCGATTATTCCAATCATCTGCAATTTTTAATGCATATTCTGCATCTTTTTTATCAAGAAAACCCGAACTTGCTCCGGCAACCAAAGCGGAAATAGTTAATGATAATGTAAAAGGACTAATTCCTGAATTTTCCTCCCAACGATCTTGAGGACTTATAGGACCATTTTGAACAATAAATGTGATAGCTTTTTTAATCATTTGTGCAACAACATCTTGCATATCATGAATTAAATTTTGTTCTTGTAATTTAACAGCAAATAATACTGGAAATGCGACTTCATCTAATTGTAGTCCTTGCCAATATGGCCGACCATCCGCAAAGTTATTTTGTATCCAATGGCCATCTGGTTGTTGAATAGAAATTAAATAAGATAAAATTTGTTGCGCTTCCAACAACATTCCACAAATCAACATTGAAAACCCAACCTCGACTAAATCTCGAGGCCAAACTAAATGATATCCACCGATATCTTGACGTGTATATCCCCATGGAATACTTAAACTTGCTACTAAAGCACCTGGAAATGTTCCACCAGCATGACTTTTTATAACAGCCATTGAAGTTTTTATTGCATTGGAAAAGGCAGGAGGTAAAGTATCATTCTTGGAGAAAGTAAAATATTTAAACCACTCTTGCCAACACGTGATATATTGATTGCGAATACTAGAGTAACCCGTTGCCATAGAGCTATAAGCAAGGGTCTGTGTGCCTTCAATAGTATTTGCAAAAGAAAGAGAAATTACGCCTTTATTCTCATTTAACTCTCCCATCATTGCAATATTTCCAGGTCCTGCCTTAGAATATTCCCATGTCATTTGACCATTTTGATTAAAATCTTGCCAACCATCAGAAATACCGACATATCCAACACTAGTTTTACTAAACCCTTTATCAGCAGCCAACATTACAACAACATCTTTTTTTTGTGCTATGAGCCCTTTGGAATTAATAAAACCAATATTATCTTTTCCATGCCCTCCAAGGTGAGGAGCAAGTATGGAATAAAGTTTTGCACCTTTTCCTTTTAATTCATAATGGATTAATAAAACATCTCTTAATGGATCCACAATAATTTCTAGTTCTAGAGTAAATAATTTATGTTTATGTAAGATTTTAGGAAGAAGTAGCTCTGGGGATGGTGTACTCACTGTATAATTATGAAGACGTTTAACTTCAAACCACTCACCATTTACAACAACAATGAAACCTAAATCTCGAATTTGAGGCATACTACAAGAAGGCCAATAAACTTCATTTAAAATACCATATCCAACAGTAAACCAAACTCTACTTTTTAATAAAGAAGTTCCAATAATATCTTTTGCACTGCTCGTCCATGTAGGTGATATACCAGGTTTCCCAGGGGCAATATTACTCATTTCACTTCCTTTCTAAGGCATTATAAATTTATTATACCTTTGAAGATTTTATTGATTTTATAAACATCTCCAAAGATTATTTTATTTAAAATATTATCATGTTTTTTTATTACATAATATTAATTTTAACGTAATTGTTACAAACATTTTATGAGTATGTGGTTATTTGTAAAGATATTTGATTGAGACTGGAGCTATATTATTTACAAATCAAAATACTATTTTAATATTGTTGCTCTATTCATTACACGATGTACAGTTTTATCATAATCATAAACAGCATAGTGTTGTGTTGTACGATTATCCCAAAAAGCAACATCTCCTGCTTGCCAATGCCAACGGATTATATATTCAGGTTTACTAATATGTTGAAAAAGATAATCCAATAATAATTGGCTTTCTTTTTCAGTTAACTCATTAATTCTTGTCGTAAACCCCTCATTAACATATAAAACTTTCTTTCCCGTTTCAGGAATGTTACGAATAATAGGGTGCGTTATTGGGGTATTATTTTGTTTAGTTTGCTCTAACTTTTTAAGATCCTCGTCCGTTATCCCAAATCTTGATGTTGGGAAAGATTTCGCAAAATCATGGGTTGCAGTCAATGTTTCAAGAAAAGTTTTTAAAGAGGAAGATAAATCTTCATATGCTTTCTCCACATTCGCCCATAAAGTATCGCCACCATACTCTGGTACTTTTCTAGCTAAAAGAACAGATCCAAAAGGTGGTTTTTTAATAAAAGATACATCACTATGCCATAAAGCATTATCACGTAAATCATTTAATTTAGTATCTAATACAATTAATTCGGGATGGTTTGGAACGTGTGGAAAAATTGGATGGATATGTAAATCACCAAAATTTACAGTAAAATCAATTTGTTGTTGTGGAGTAATATTCTGTTTTCTAAAAAACAAAACTTTATAGGTTAGTAATGATTGTTCAATAAAATCTTTATCTGTATTTGATAATGGTAAAGACAGATCAATATGATTAATCTGAGCACCCAAAGCAGGGGTCAATGGTTGTATAATATTCATTATAATACTCCTTTATATAATTATTATGTGAAGAAATAATTATAGAAAATTAAAATTCTTGCACACCTAAAGTAGATAGAAGCTGTAAACGATATTGTTCAAATTCAGGATGATTACGCCTGTTTTCTCTGTTCCAGGGAATATCAAGATTATAGTTTATTGTCCCTTTATTTAAGACGATAACATGATCTGCCATTAATAAAGCATCATCGATATCATGGGAAATTAATAACACAGCACAATTATGTTTTTTCCATAAATCAATAATCAATTTACGCATTTGAATTTTTGTTAGAGCATCTAATGCTGCAAAAGGTTCATCCAACATTAAAAAGGCAGGCTCTCTGATTAAAGCCCTAGCAATACCAACTCTTTGAGCTTCTCCTCCAGATAAAGTCCGAGGCCATGCATCAGCCCGATGTTCTAAATTAACTTCTCGTAAGATTTTTAAAGAAACTTCCTTGGCATTTGGAATATCCAAACCAATTACAACATTTTGCCAAACCTTTTTCCATGGTAATAAACGACTTTCTTGAAAAATTACAGCTTGTTTTTCAGGCTTTTCAATAAAACCACTTGTTGCATTATCAAGATCTGCAAGAATACGTAATAAAGTGGTTTTGCCAGAACCACTTGGACCTAATAGCACAGTAAACTGTCCAACAGGGATAGAAAGATGAATATTATTTAAAACGGTTATTTCATTAAATTTTTTGGTTAAGTTTTTGATATAAACAGCATTAGAAGTTAAAATATCTGTTGAGTAATTTTTAGCTCTGTAATTCATTTTATGCGTCTTTACAAAATGACGGATGCCACGTTAAAATTCTTTCTTCAACTAATCGAATAAGAAAATCAGAAAGTAGACCTAGTGAACCATAAATAATAAGCCCAAATATAATAATATCTATTCGTGAGAACTCTTGTGCTTGCATAATCATAAAGCCAATACCACTATCCGTATTAACTTGTTCTGCAACAACCAACATTAACCAAGAAACACCGATAGAATATCGTATTCCTTGTAAAAGATCAGGTAATGTTCCATAAAAAATAATATGAAAAAGAACGCTTTTACGATCAAGATTAATAGTTCTAGCCAATTCTAGTAGTTTTGGTTCTATATTTTTAATACCGTTATACAAGCAAAAATAAATAGGAAAGAATGCTCCAACAGAAATTAAAATAATTTTTGAAGGTTCACCTATTCCAAACCAAAAGACAAACAAAGGTACTAAAGCAAGAGTCGGAAGATTACGTAATATCTCTAAAGGTGAATGAATAATATCTTCACCTATTTTTGTTAAACCTGCCCAAAACCCAAAAATTACGCCAAAAATTAATGCAAACGTAAAACCTAAAATAATTCTAGATAATGACACATAAAGATTAACGAGTAAATTTCCAGAAAACAGCTCTATTTCCATTGTATGAAATATTGTTACAGGCGAAACAAAAATAGAAGTATTAATTAACCCCAAACTGCAAGATAACTGCCAAGCAATCAGAATTAAAACACATGAAAAATATCTTCGTAACTTATTATAAATTAACTTACCTTTTTTGTTTGTTGTATTTTTAGATGAATCATTAGATAAATTTGCGTTATCAAATAATATTAATTCAGAATTTCGGATATTATTCATAATATTTAGCCCTCCCAAACATTATCTTGAACATTAATTTTTTTTGGGATTAAATTTTGATTAAAAAAACTATCAGCAATTTGTTGTTGTTCAACAACTGCATTTGGTTGAATAAGAGTTGCACCAAATTTATATCTTGATAAAATAACATCTAAAACATCAGTCGATAATCCTGTAACATCTTTCAAATATTGAATAAATGCGGTTTTATTTTGATTTATCAATTGATCATTTTTTGAAATATAAGAAATAAAATCACGTGTTAACTGAGGATTGTTTTTTACAAAATTTTTATTTCCAATATAAAAAGTTCTATTTTCAACAATATTTTCACCTGTTGTTAATGTACGGACTTTATCATTTTGTTGTGCAATTGCTAAAAAAGGATCCCAAATAGCCCATGCATCTATATTTTGACTATTAAATGCAGATTGTGCAATTGCAGGTGGTAAAAAAACAGGTTGGACATCTTTTATTGATAATCCAATTTTTTTAAGTGTTGCTATCAAAAGCCAATGTGCATTTGATCCACGTGTTACAGCGATTTTTTTTCCTTTTAACCCATACAGGTCATTAATATTGCTAGATGCATGGGTAATAATAGCCTCACTTTTAGGAGATGGGGGCTCTTGTGCAATATATACAAAATTATTTGAAGAACTTTGCGCAAAAATAGGAGGGGTATCTCCAACTTCTCCAATATCAATAGAACCAGAAAGTAAGGCTTGTAATAATTGAGGTCCTGCAGTAAATCGACTCCAAACAATTTGCACAGGAAAATTTACTATAATTTTGCTATTTCGTAAAAAATCAAGCGGATCACAAGATTGATAACCAACTCTGATTGTTTTTACCCCCTGAGCAAATATATCTTGTGTTTTAGAGATTAAAGATAAAGTCAGAGCACCTATAATTAATTGCCTTCTATTAAACATTAAAAATAACCTCAAAATATGTATATTAATAATTAAACTTAAAAATAAGTATTATTATAATACAACAAAAATTTAAAGTGTTTTTTTTTATTTTACAAAAATAAAATGTTTATTTGATCTCGTTGCAAATAAACGGTCTTGTTGCAAATAGCTAGTTATGCTGCATTTAAATCTATAACTTTGGATAGTTTAGACAAGTATCCTAATTATTTAGACCGAAGATATTTTGGATGAGGTTTATTTGTTCATTGATCGTCCATTTTCCTTTAAAGCCAATAATTTTTTTGAGCCAGAGGATAGTTTCGTACCCTTTGAGTGTTTTTCTTGCGGTATGGAAAGACTGAAAACAGCCATTGTTGGTGATTACTCTCTTTAATCTGAAATGATCATTTTCTATTCCTTGTTATAAAGCCTTCTTTGTTTCATAAGCGCCGTGATTGGGAAGAATATGCTCATTCTTCATGGTTTGTATGGTGTTTGGAAAAGGTGATGCTTTATCTGTTCTAATATGAGTGGGTGCGAATAGACCATCTTCTTTAAAGGCTTTTCTAAAGAAGCGTTGAGCTACTTTTATATTTAGTCCATTGATATCAACCATTGCCTGTTTAAATTTTTCACCTGCATAACCACCATCAGCCTAAATTACCTGTAAAGAAAAATAAGTTTGCATAACACTCTTGATTGTTGTTTGAGCACCATCACGATTTTGAATATCGGTTTGATGAACAATTGCGCCCAGCATATTCCCAGCTGTATCTGTCAGAATATGGCGTTTATGACCTTTAATTTTCTTCCCAGCATCATAGCCACACAATCCACCACTTTTTGTTGTTTTGACGGATTGACTATCAATAATATCAGCGGTTGGTTCTGCTTTACGTCCATCAATGTGCCGAATAAAAGCAATCAAGGCTTCATTAATAATATCAAGGTGTCCATTGTGACGTAAACGATGAAAATGATATTGCCCTGTTGTAAAAGAGGCAAAGTTTTTAGGAAGCAGGTTCCATTGACAACCAGTGCTCGCTATATCTTAAATAGCATTCTAAATAGAACGATCACTGTGTTTACGGGGGCGACCAACTCTATTCATAAGTTGCAAAAATGGTGAAACAATTTACCATTCATCATCCATATAATCACTTGAATAACGCATATCCCGTCTACAATAGTCATGGGTATTTTATCAGTCCATACCAGCTTGATCCTCCATCGTTTTCGCAAATACAGTGAATTATAACTTAATGATAATCCTCAATTTAATTTTTAGTTAGCCTCTTAGATTAAAATTAAGATAAAATTAATTATTATTAATAATTACTATACAACAATCAAAAATTTTTTTATATATAAAGTAGAGACGTTTTTTTAATAATAATTAAGGAGCAACAAGTGGTAACAACCAGTACAATTATTTCTGGGGTAGTCAAATTTAATCAAACTTATAGCGCAAATGGTGATTTAATTACAGTATTAGGTAGTGCTGTTAATTTCGTAGTTATGAACGGAGCCGCATTAAATGTGGCTGGGCATACTTATGGCACCATTGTTAAACAACGCGGTATAGAGAATGTGTTAAATGGCGGCTCAGCAGCTACTACTATTATTAATAATGGTACGCAAAATGTCTATAATTGGGCATCCACAACTTCAACAAATGTAAATAGTGGTGGTATCCAAAATGTTTACAATGTTGGATCAGCTTATGCAACAAGTGTTAATAATAGTGGTATCCAAACGATATATGATGGTGGTTCTGCTTTTTATACACACATCAATTCAGGTGGGTACATGACAACCACGAGGGGTGGGGTCTCTGTTCAAGCCTATCTCTATAGTGGTGGTATTGAAGATGTTGGATTTAACAGACTGACACAACTATCATCGCTTGGTTCTTCTCTCAGCACACAGATCTATGGGGGAAAACAATATGTGTATTCAGGAGGTGTGGCATCAGCTACGACCGTTTTTGCTGGTGGCTCCAGTTTCATCGTCGCAGGAGGCTCTGCAACTGATACAGTAGTCAACTCTGATGGAATGCAAGAAGTATATGGTAATGTTAAAAACACAAATCTATATAATGGGGGAACCCTGCGTGTTGCATTTGCTGGAACAACCTCAGGCACAAAAGTTGGACAAAAATCAGTTGAAAACGTTTATAGTCGAGGTTCTGCGACAGCAACAATTGTGAGTACTAATGGTACACAAAATATCTACGATACAGGTTCAGCAACCTCAACAATTGTAAGAGGTGGCACACAAAATATTTATAGTGATGCGTCTGCTTATGTGGCACAAATCAGTAATGGTGGTGTCCAGAATATACATGATGGTGGTAAAGGATTTTTTACGACTGTTAATTCAGGAGGTTACCTTACCACCACCAATAATGGTTTATCGTTTCAAGCTTATCTTTCTAGCGGTAGTATCGAAGATGTTGGATTTAACAGATTTACACAAATGTCATCTGTTGGTTCATCTATCAGCACACAGATCATTGGTGGAAAACAATATGTATATTCTGGAGGCATAGCCTCAGCTGCAACCGTTTTTTCTCAAGGATCCAGCTTTATCGTTGCAGGGGGCTCCGCAGTTGATACGATAGTCAGCTCTGGTGGAATGCAAGAAGTATACGGTAATACTAAAAATACCAACCTATATAATAGTGCAACCTTGCTTGTGGCATTTGGTGGAACAACGACAGGCACAAAAGTTGGACAAAATTCTGTTGAAAATGTTGCCGATGGTGGTTCTGCAACAGGAACTTTGGTTCAAACCAATGGTCTGCAAAATGTTTATGATAAGGCATCAGCAACATCGACGACTGTCAATGGAAGTGGTGTACAAAACGTTTATAATAATGCTTCTGCCTACACTACCATCCTCAATAGCACTGGCACACAAAATCTTTATAATGGTGGGCAAGGATTTTATACCACGATTAATAACGGCGGTGTTCAAGTTGTTTTATCAACTGGTGTTGCGCATGAGACAACAATTAACCAAAATGGTGTAATGAATATTTCTGGTGGTGGCTTAGCCAGCAGCACGAATATTAACAGTGGTGGTTTGCAAACTATTTCTGGCACAAGCAAAGTATTTGCATCAGCTACAGACACCGTTATTTTAACAGGTGGTCAGCAAACTATTTATAATTGGGGCACAGCAAATAAGATTACTTTATCTGGCGGAACATTAAATGTCAGTGCAGGTGGTAAAATTACTGATAATGTGACTTTTACCCCAGGTGGAACCCTTAATGTTTACTCTGGCGCGAGTGTTTCAACAACCGTTACCAATGGCGGCAGAGAATTTATCTATGATGGTGGTTTAACAAATAGCACTACTGTAAATAATGGTTTCCAATATATTATGGGTGGTGGCGTTACCAGTAATACCACAGTCAGCAATGACGGTGTGATTTTCGTCAGTGGTGGAACCGTAAACACTATCAGTGTAAGTGATGGTGGTGAACTTAAGGTATTGAGTGGGACGGTTAACGGAGTAAATGTTGCTGACAATGGTGTAGTTGTTGTTAATGGTGGAACTATTTCTGATACTATAGTTCAGTATGGTGGTGTTTTAAATGCGACCAGCGGAACTTTGGGAAAAACTACTGTGAGTGCTGGGGGTGCTG
Organism: Commensalibacter nepenthis; assembly: GCF_029953305.1. NCBI lineage: Bacteria > Pseudomonadati > Pseudomonadota > Alphaproteobacteria > Acetobacterales > Acetobacteraceae > Commensalibacter > Commensalibacter nepenthis. The sequence continues at coordinate 70,589 of NZ_JASBAN010000002.1, forward strand.
TAATATATACTGACGGCAGCGTCACTATAACAGGTAAATTTATTCTAAAATCAGGTAGTTTCTTAAATGGTAGACAAGTTCTTCAGGATATTTCTCTTGATGATTCTACAAAGATTAATGTCACAGCTTTACTTGACGATCCTACTTTATTTGCACCAGCTTCTGTTGCAACCCCTGCAAGTATGTCATTGATGACATCAAGGGAATTTGTTACGCCGATTCCTTATAATGATGCAAGCTCACTACCTACAACTGATGGAAGTGGAAATCCCATTACTTGGGATGATGGTGATGCTTTAGTTGATGATTCTCAAGCAGCAAAAGATTTTGATATAAGAAATTATACAGTCACTAGTAATGGTAACGGATATGTTTCTTTTCTTCCTCCAGGGCAAACAGAACGTATTTGGGGTGTTGGAATGCTTGATAATAGTGCTTCGCAATATTTACCAGGCGGCGGCCCTTTTGGGTCAATCCTTATTTATAGTGCCAACGATACAAAGGTTGTAATGCGTGAAACTAACCCTGACAAAAAATCCTATAAGACCGCTACTTATATTGCAAAAGGAGGCATAGTAAACGTCAATTCGGATGCGACGATCGAAAACCTTAGCGTATATAGTGGCGGCACGCTAAATGCAACACAAGGAAGGGTTGAGAAATTACATGTTGGGCAAAGTGGCATTGCAAATTTTGACGGTGCAAGTATAGGAACGTTAAGTCTAGATTCTGGTGGTAGTGCCAATATTACGACCTCAACAGGTGGTGTGATCTCTTTACAAGGGACTGAAAACAAAGGTCTTGTCATTTCAGGAACAGCATCTAAAGATGGAACGCAAGTGTCTTCCACAATCGCAGATTTCGATGGAAACGACAGCATTACTTTAAAAGATATCCAACGCAGCCAAATCGCAGGTGTTAAGTTCCCTGATAAAGATCATATGACCATCACTCTTCTTGATGGTTCTTCGGTTACTTTACATATTATTGATATTGAAACCACAGGCTATACACTTGGTGAAAACAGCGATGGTAGTACTTTTATTGAAGCTTGTTTCCTTGCAGGCACGGCGATTTCTACACCCAATGGAACAATGGCAATCGAAACCATTTCAACCCATGATATTATAGAGACATTTGATTGGCAAACAAACCAAGTCATCCATTCCGCTGTTACATGGATTGGACAAAAACATATGACTATCAATGTAAATCAACCTGATGATCTTGCTGGATATCCTGTTCGTGTTCTTAAAGGGGCGATTGATGATAATGTTCCTAATCAAGATCTTTTGATTACACCAGAGCATTGCTTATTCTTTGATGGTAATTTTGTGCCAGTCAGAATGTTGGTCAATGGTCGTTCCATTTACTATGATCGTTCGATTACGTCTTATGATTATTATCATATTGAAACAGAAAAACATTCTGTCATTTGGGCTAATGGCACATTAACAGAAAGCTATTTGGATACAGGCAATCGGAATGTATTTTCAACAAACCAGAAAGTTGTTTCTTTATTTAACGAAACAAAAACATGGGACGTTGATGCTGCAGCCCCTCTGAATGTGCAACGTGACGTTGTTGAGCCTATTTATAATCAAATTAACAATCGCGCTGTTCATAGTAATATTGCATCAAAAACCGAAATATTATCCTTGACAACTGATCCAGAACTTTGTTTGGAAACAGGTTTAGGTAAGATTATTGAACCTCATCTTGCCCAAAATGGAAGATATGTATTTATCATTCCAGAAGGGGTCAATATTGTTAATATCCTGTCAAGAACCAGCAGACCATGTGAAACGATTGGCTCTTTTGTCGATGATCGTCGTTATCTTGGTGTCTTGGTCAGCAAAGCATTTATCATGAGCAATAATAGCGTTCATGAATTAACGGATTATTTATCTGATGAATCCCTTGAGGGGTGGGATATTGTGGAAAATGCTCCTTGTCGTTGGACAAATGGAAAAGCCACATTAAACATCCATACCAATTATCCAGAACAAAGATTACTTGTCCTCAATATATTAGCTGGCGGGCCGTATATCGAAGAATTGTGCAGCAATGAACAAAACAAGATCGCTTCTTAAATTCTGAATAATATTCATATAATATAAGTTCTTGGCTCTATTTTACAATAGAGCCAAGTCCACATTCTAAATAAAATCAATAATCAGACTTTGTCTGGTTTTGTCGCAAAGTTTTAAGGGTACTGTTGCAAATTTCAAAAAATGTCAAATTTTTGAAAAAATATTGAAAAACGAATTTTGTTAATCTTTTGAATTATAACGATATTTTGGTATTGTCGCAAATTTAATTATGTATTTTAGTATGATGTAGAAATGGAGTGAGTATTTATATTTTAGGAACGATTTATGTCTATTGGTATCTATAGCAAGCTTATATTAAGATCTAAGGATGATTTTAAAGGTCGCCACTTTAGTGGGTTGATGATTATCCAAGCGGTAAACTGGTATTTACGCTATTGTCTTAGCTATCGAGACATTGAGGAATTGTTTTTAGAACGTGGGATAAATATAGATCATAGCACGTTAAATCGTTGGATATTACGCTATGCTCCTCTATTAGAAAAACGTTTGAGAAGCTATAGAAAGCCCCATTGTGGTGAGGTGAGGATTGATGAAACCTATATCAAGGTAAAAGGTCAGTGGAAGTATCTATATAGAGCCATTGATAAGAATGGAACTGCTATTGATTTCTTATTAACAGCTAAAAGAAATATCAAAGCAGCACAACGCTTTTTTATAAAAGCATTTAAAGAAGATGGTCTGTTCGCTCCAACCCATATTGGAACAGATAAAGCATTACCGTTTCCAAAAACCATACAAACCATGAAGAATGAGTATATCCTTCCCAATCACTGCGTTCATGAAACAAAGAAATCTTTACAACAGGGAATAGAAAATGATCATTTCAGGTTAAAGAGGGGTATACCAAGAAATGGCTGTTTTCAATCTTTTCATACAGCAAGAAAAACACTCAACGGATATGAGGCCATTCTCTGGATAAAAAAAGGACTGGGCTTTAAAGAAAAATGGACAATCAACGAACAAATAAAGCTCATTCAAAGCATATTCGGTCTAAATAATAATATATTCGTCTAAATTAGCTAGCTTTATGGCTAATCACAGCACCATTCAATATTTGCGACAAGATCCAAAAAGAGAAAGAGATCGGGAATTCAATCCGCACAGAAGAAATTGGATCGCTTGTTGGTGCTGGGAAAGATGTAACGATTGGTGCTGGGAATAATATTGACGTTAAGGGCACAATAACGGGTCAAAATGATGTGACATTGATTGCTGGCAATAACATTTCGACGACGGCAACGAAAGACACGACGGAGGATTATTACCATAAGAGCAGCTCAGGACTTGGTGCCAGCTTTAGTGGAGGGATGGCATCTATTGGCTATCATTCTGACAAGCAAACGGATACGAGCAAAACAACGACTTGGACGGCCAGTGAGGTCAGTGCTGGGAATAATTTAAATATTATTTCTGGGGGATCATCGAAATTTACGGGGACGAACCTTGGTGCGGGGAATGATTTAAATATCAGTGGATCTTCTGTAACCTTTGACACGGTTCATAACACGACTGATGAAACCCATAAACAATCTTCTGTATTTGGTGGTATAAAAGCTGGATTATCTTCTAATTCTGCTGCGGGTCAAGCTGCGCAATATGGTCAAGCGGCTGCGGATATGAATGGTAGCCAAAGTGCTGCGGGTAAGACCTTGAACGCGATGCAAGGGGGATATGCGGTTGGCAATGGGATTGCGAATGCTGGCAAATATGGTGGTGGGCTTATTTCTGGAAAGGTTCAGGTTGGATTTAGTTCCAGCAAATCCAAAAGTGAAACTTCGCAAAGCACTGTTGTTGGATCTTCTGCCACGGCTGGAAATAATCTGAATATTGTTGCGCGTGGGGATAATGCGAATGATGCGCATAATGGGGATTTAACGGTTACTGCTGGTGATTTATCGGGTAAGAATGTCAATTTATCTGGGAATAACGTTACATTACAGTCTGATTTTAATACGACGCATTCCACCAGCAAAGACAGCAGCTTTGGTGGTGCGATTGGTGTTGAGGTTGGCACGAATGGGGGTGTTTCTGTTGTTGCGAATGGCAGTGGCTCTAAACAACATGCGAATGGTGACAGTTCGACTGGGGTCAATACGACGGTATCTGGGACGGACAAAGTCACGATTACGGCTCCTGGTAAAACGACGATTAATGGCGGGATAGTCTCTGGCAATCAAATTGTTGTTGATACTGGGAATTTGGATATTACCAGCCCACAAGACAGTGCGAGCTATGACAGTAATTCCAGTCAAGCAGGATTTGGTGGCAAGGTTCCTGGTGCTGGCCCAGCTAGTGGTTGGGGCGTTAATGGGAATTACTCGAACCAAAAGATCACGAATGATTACCAAAGCACAGGCCATTTATCTGGATTATATGCTGGGAATGGCGGGGTTCAAGTGGATGTTGATGGCACCACGCATTTAAAAGGCGGGGTGATCAGCAGCACAGGCGGGGACAGTCATTTAAATACAGGCAAACTAATTGCGGAAAACCAAGAGAACCATTCGAAATGGGATGCGACCTCTACGGGTGGTGGCTTAAACCTTGGCACGGATGCGCTGGGTGGCACGCTTGGGCCATTGGGTGTGATTGCTGGAAATATGGCTGCGAACTCTGGGTTGATTGCTGGGGGGAACAGAAACCATGATGAAACCAGCAGCAGTCAGTCTGCGATCAGTGGGAATGTCACGGTTAATGCGGGTAATACTCAAGGCAGTTACACCAATGATGTGAATAGTGCCGATGGGTATCTGGCAACAATTTTAACGCGGAGAAACTGGCGAACCAACTGCAAAACAGCCAATTGGGCATGCAGCTGGTCGGCGAAGTTATGGGGCAAGTGTCTGACGCGTTGGATGCCAACCATATCCCAGGCTTTGATGAAACGAACCTTTCCAACGACTGGGGACGCATTATCCTTGAAGCTGCAGGCAGTGCGGGTATTGCTGGGCTTACAGGTGGCAATGTTGGAGCTGCAACGGCGAGTTCTGCTGTTGGTAGTGCGGTTATTCCTGTTGCAGGGCAAGGGATTACAAATGTTGTTGGTTCTGTGGTTGGTGCTGATAAAGATCAGATTGGGCAAGCGATTACTAGTATTTTTACGAACCTTGCGGCGAATGGTGGTGCATTAATTGGAGCTGCGATTGATGGTGGTTCTGGTGCGCTTAATGGGTCGACTATTGGCTCTATGCTTGAAGCATATAATGCGCAACATAGTGGTGTTTTTGGTAAATTATGGGATAAATTTACTCTTAATAATGTAGCTAATACATTATCAGATGCAAGCCATTCTGCGGTTGTTAATGCGACAGTAGGTGCTAGTTATGGTGGTGCTGTTACAGGTGCTACAGCAGGCGCAGTAGCTGGAGGTGGTATTGGATCTATTCCTGGAGCTGCTGGGGGTGGAGAAAGTGGCTTTTTGGTAGGTGCAGGTGTGGGAGGTGCAGCTGGTGCCATGTATGGTTTTGGCAGCACATTATCAGAACATGCATATAATTCTGTTATAGATGCTATTAATGAGAGTAATGCCGAGGATCAGTCTGCACAAAACAAGACACAACCACAAGGAAACACATCTGTAAGTGCATCTGCTGGAAGCCCAATGCCCGATGGTGATGGCGGGGATAAGAAGGGTAATGGTGATCAGAGTAATACAGAACCTCAAAAAACTGAGGATATTATTAAAAATGAAAATGGAAATTTACAAGGTGATAAAAGACCTGGTTCTGATAATAAAATTAGAACCCTTACAAAAGAAGAGTTTCAGACAATGAAAGATGCATTGATGAAAGGGGCAGAAAAGATAAGGGATTATTCTAACGGTGAAGGAGAATGGTATAGAAGACCAGATGGATCAGAATTTGGTATTAGAAATAGTAAGGAAAGTGGAGAAACAATAGATATTATGAAGCCCGCGCCAGGTTCATCTGTTAGGCCAAATACGAAATTTCATCAATAAAAAAGGAAGATAGTAATGAGTGAAATAATCAACAATGAAGGTATAAGCACTCAAGAGTGGATTATGGAAAATGTAAACTCATTACCATATGATGCTGTATCTTTAGGACAATTTATATCATACTTTCAATCTAGTTTTCTTCTTTCAAAAAAAGACTTAATACATTATGTGCGTTTGACAATATATGAATTATTGAATTATGGAGCTAAACCAGTTATAGGGGCTGGTATATTAGAAAAAATATCTCCTTATGATTGGATATTGCAGGAGCAATACGGTTCAACGAAAGAAGAAATTGCAAATAATATTATTAAGGAATGGTTATTACAAGAAGATCCAGCCCCCAATTTGTGGGAAGTATGGTTTTATATACCTAATGAATATTGTTTTAATCCAGATTACTATCAAGTTAATAAAGATGGGGTATGTCTTGCAACATGGATCAAAGAATTTATAGAAAAACAAAGAAAGTATTGTATTTCTTTATCTGAAATTATTACAGAATTACAAAATAATTTTGATTTATCACAATATCAATTGGATTATTTTGTTCGTATGATTATTGAAAGATTATATTATCAAGGTTCAAGACCTGTAGTGAAAGCTGTGTCCTCTTTATCAGGTCAATATCAATGGGTCTTGCAAATACAATATGGTTTATCAGCTAGTAGTGTGGGTTTTAGAATAGTTAAAAAATGGCAAGAGAATAGAAAGAGTAATTTTGAAATAGAGCAAATTTATTTTTATATTCCAGATCAAAATTGTTTTATTCCAGACGGTTATAAGGAAGAGATTGATGACTGGAAGTTTGTTATATTTTAATAGTTATATGCTATGAATGAATATTAATAGATTGATATTTACTGCTCTTGTCGCAAATATTGAATAATGCTGTAATTATCTAGAAAACTGGATAATTAGACAGATATTTTATTATTTAAACCGAAGATGTTTTGGATGAAATTGATTTGTTCCTTGATTGTCCATTTTCCTTTAAAGCCAAGTCCTTTTTTTATCCAGAGGATAGCTTCATATCCTTTGATTGTATTTCTTGCGGTATGGAAAGACTGAAAACAACCATTTCTTGGCATAACTTTCTTTAATCTAAAATGATCACTTTCTATACCCTGTTGTAAGGATTTCTTTGTTTCATGCAAGCAGTGATTGGGAAGAATATACTCATTCTTTATGGTTTGTATGGTTTTTGGAAAAGAAGATGCGATCTTGTCGCAAATATTGAATGGTGCTGTGATTAGCCATAAAGCTAGCTAATTTAGACGGGTATATTATTATTTAGACCGAATATGCTTTGAATGAGTTTTATTTGTTCGTTGATTGTCCATTTTCCTTTAAAACCCAGTCCTTTTTTAATCCAGAGAATGGCCTCATATCCGTTGAGTGTTTTTCTTGCTGTATGAAAAGATTGAAAACAGCCATTTCTTGGTATACCCCTCTTTAACCTGAAATGATCATTTTCTATTCCCTGTTGTAAAGATTTCTTTGTTTCATGAACGCAGTGATTGGGAAGGATATACTCATTCTTCATGGTTTGTATGGTTTTTGGAAACGGTAATGCTTTATCTGTTCCAATATGGGTTGGAGCGAATAGACCATCTTTTTTAAACGCCTTTCTAAAGAAACGTTGTGCTGCTTTGATATTTCTTTTAGCTGTTAATAAGAAATCAATAGCAGTTCCATTCTTATCAATGGCTCTATATAGATACTTCCACTGACCTTTTACTTTGATATAGGTTTCATCAATCCTCACCTCACCACAATGAGGCTTTCTATAGCTTCTCAAACGTTTTTCTAATAGTGGTGCATAGCGTAATACCCAATGGTTTAACGTGCTATGATCTGTATTTATCCCACGTTTTAGGAATAATTTCTCAATATCTCGATAGCTAAGACAATAGCGTAAATACCAGTTTACCGCTTGGATAATCATCAACCCACTAAAGTGGCGACCTTTAAAATCATCCTTAGATCTTAATATAAACTTGCTATAGATACCAATAAACATAAATCGTTCCTAAAATATAAATACTCACTCCATTTCTACATCATACTAAAATACATAATTAAATTTGCGACAAGACCGATAGGACTTTATCTGCTCATGAAAAAGTAAAAGCTTTGCTTGAATTGGCGAGTATTGAGCAATCCTTAGGGGAGTTTGTGGGTAATGCTGATAAAGTTTTTTAAACGTCCCCCTAAAAGAACCAATGGAGGTAAAGGTGGAAGTCCTAGAGCTTCTATGGATTATTTACTTAACAAGCCAGAAGATGAAGTCAGAGTTTTACAAGGTAATCCTGAATTATCTGTGAGGCTTGCTGAGGCTATGGAGAGTGCTAATCCCTATACAGTGGGGTGCTTATCTTTTGAGGAAGCAGATATACCCGAAGAAGACAAAAAGGTCATTATGCAGAAGTTTGAAGAAAGCTTCTTGGCTGGGTTAGATGCAGAGCAATTTAATATTTGTTGGATTGAGCATACGGATAAAGGGAGATTAGAGCTTAACTTCTTTGTGCCGAATGTAGAGCTTTCGACAGGAAAGCGGTTAAATCTCTATTATGACCGTGCGGATAGACATTTGGCAGAGAGTTTTAAAAAGGCGATTAATTTAGAATATGGTTTAACGTCTCCAGATGACCCGCAGAAGCGTCAAACAGTTTCGATAGATAAATCCCCTACCAAAAAACACAAAAGATGCTGTAGCGGCTTTAAATGAGCTTATTGAGTATGAATTTTCTCAAGGGAACATACAGAACCGTCAAGATGTGGTTGCTTGCTTTGAAAGACATGGGTTTGAGATTAGTCGGCAGGGTCAAGATTATCTATCGATTAAAAATGAGAATGGCAGGAATGTTAGATTAAAGGGAGCTTTTTATGAGCAGACTTTCAGAGCTGATACAGCACGCCAAGCAATCGCAGAAGCAGAAAGAGGAAGAAGTCGAGAAAATTATCGAGGAGAAGTTGAACAAGCTCGAGAGCAACTTCAACGCTCGGTTGAAGCAAAGCTTCGGGAAAATAGACAGCGATTTGCAAGAACAGGGCGAAAAAGTAAATCAAAGATTGCTCAGGCTATACAAAATACCAATGCTTTGTATCGGAGGGATAGGAGTTCTTTTAGTGTTAGGAGTGGTGTATCTGGCTTATCTAGCGAACGGATATTGGGACGAGATGAACGAGTGGAAACAGTCGGCGGAGATATACAAAGCCAACAGTCAGAACATACTGCTCAACAAATGCACGATGGACGACAAGACGACCAGAATATGCGTTCAAGTAGACCCGCAATACAAAGACCAAGAGTGGGGAAACAATCTGAAAGTTTTAACGATAAGGGCGGATTAAATGAACCCGATTATGAAGCAGTTGCAAGAAGCATTGAGCGAGCTAAGCGAGACAGCAAAGAGAGAGTTGCTCGTTATTACCGAGCAGCACAGGAAGAGCATGAACGCTGTCGAGCAGAAGCACGAAGCAGAATTGAAGCTAGTCAACGAGCGGTTGAGCAGGTTAGAGAGCGAAAATCAGGAATTAAAGAGCTTGCTCAAAAACTGTTTGAACGAGTTAGAATAACCGTTCAAAAGAGAATTGAACGGTATCAGGAGAGGTTACAGAATATTCCTAGGGGAGGTATGAAATTTTAGTTTTATGTTTTGTTTTTATTATAGAATTAACCAAACAAATCTGAATGAGTGCCTGTGCGTTCAAAATGCACTGTAACTTCATCTGGACAATAATAAATCAACAACCAGTCTGGCTCTATATGTAATTCTCTATGAGGTTTCCATACACCTTTTAAGGGATGATCTTTTAACGCAAAAGGTAATGGCTTATCATTAACGATAAGTTCTATTACAGCCTTCATCTTTTGTATATTTTTTCCGCGTTTTTCGCATTTTCGAATATCTTTTTTAAATAAATTCGAAAATTTAATATTACGCATTCTTAAATACCTAGCTGTTTATATAAATCATTAATATCTTTTGCTGTATGTAAATCTTCTCCACGTTCTGACTTACGCATTGTTTCAAGTGTTAGTTCATTAGGTTCTCTATTTTTAGAAATATATTCTCTCATTAACTCTCTAATCACTTGAGCTACTGGTCGATCATGGCGTGCCGCAACAGCTTTGAAATTTTCTTTTAATTCTGCTTCGACTTTGAATGTCATAACATCTGTTTTCATAGTTTAACTCCTTTGCATCATAGAAAATATTATAATTGCTATACAAAGTAATGTAAATATAATACTTTGTATAGCAATTATAATATTTTAATTTGCTTCATCGTGGTAGAAACTATCTATTGACTTAATCGTTTAGGATCATGCAAAGGTGTAATAGTTTTTGTAGGGGTGTTATGTCTATTGTTTCGATTTCCGAGGCTTCTCGACTGGTCAACAAGTGTAGACAAACTATCTATAAACATATTCGACAAGGAAAGTTGTCTACGTCAATATGTGTTGATGGATCAAAGGGGATTGATACATCTGAACTGATACGAGTTTATGGTATGTTGACTGTAGACGGAGTTACAAGTGTTGGTGCTAACAATAATAGACAGCAAACTACAAAATTTATTGTTGATACTGTTAAAAATGTTGATGTCAACAACCCATACAGGCAGCACGATTGCCTCTACGGGTGGCAGTGTGAATATGAGTGCCAATGGTGATATTAATATCAATGGTTCAAATATTATTGCAAAACAAGATGTGAATATGGCTGGTAACAATATCAACTTCAACACCGTCACAAATACAACTAACGGGGATAATTATAAAAAAGATTCCTTTACAGGGTTAACCGTAGGGGTCTCTGGTCAGTCTGTGATTGGTGGGGTTTCAAAAAATGCATTGGCAGCTGTCAATAGTAAGGATAATGCGTCAATGTCGACTAGTATTAGCAGTGCCGCAATAAGTGCAACAAAGACAGCATTGGGAGCTTCGGGAGCATTGGATACTGTTGCAGATAATCCAATAAACCTAGCACAGGCCTTGGCTGCAGAAAAAGCCAATGTGGCTAATCATGCAGGGGTGAATTATAATTTGATGGGTGTCAGTGCCTCTGTTGGTCATGAATCGAATAAATCGGAAAGTCAAAAAGCAACGACCACAGATGTTGGGTCAAGCGTTACTGCTGGTGGCAAGGTGAATATTAACGCCAAAAATGATATTAATGCGACAGGTTCGACGATCAGTGGCAATGATGTTATTTTTAACGCTGGTGGGGATATTAACCTGAATGCGGGATATAAGACTGAAGAGAGTAAAAGCTCGTCGTCTAGTAATAAGTTTGGAATTGGCGCCAGTGGGTCTGTTGGAATTGGTGGTGGCAGTGTTGGTTTGACGGCTGAGGGGTCTGTGGGTTGGGGGAATTCTAAATCTTCCAGCAAGACGGCGATTGATACGGTTGTCAATGGCACGAATTCTGTTACGATAAACAATCAAAATGGCAATTTGAACCTGAATGGTGCGCAAATTACGAACAAGAATCCTGATGGGACGCTCAGTGATGGATCGATTATGATTAATACGGGGAATTTGAATATCACGACACCTCAAAATACAGCGAAGTATGATAGTGATCAGTATAAAGTGGGTGTTTCTGGTTCATTACCTTTAGTTTCTGCTGGTTTTGGGAATAATGCAGGGCCTCTTATTCCCTTTGCCCAAGGCACCTTAACTGGGGGGATTACGGATATTCATAATGATTACAAATCGACAGAACAAACGTTGTCTGGACTTTATGCGGGTAAGGGAGGGTTGGACGTAAATGTATCTGGCACGACGACATTAACAGGGGGTGCGATTACCAGTGCTGCGGATGTGTCCAAGAATCAAATAACGACGGGCAGCTTGATTGGAAATTCATTGGATAACCATTCTGTGTGGAGTGGTCTGAACGTATCTGGTTCGACCACGGTTACCAGCCAAGATACAGTGGCGGGCACGGCATCGGATGCAAAGGATAATCATTTATTACCAGGGAATGTGTTAAACAGCGCCTCTGGCCTTGGGATTGGGGGCGGTGTTGTGATGAATAATGAACATAGGACGACGGATTCTGTGATTGGTGGGAATATTACGGTGAATGCGGGGTCAACAACGGGTAAGATTGTGAACGATGCGGATGCTGCGAATGGCTATATTCAGAATGGATTTGATGCGAATAAAATTCAAAGTGATTTTGCCAATCAAAGCAACCTGACCCAGCAATTAACGACGATTGGGAATAGTTTGACGGATATTGTGGTTTCACAGATTGATAAAAACCATCCAGAGGCTATGGCTGGGGATAAAGAGATTGGTAAAACGATTTCCACAGGCGTTGGTGCTGTTGGGGGTGCGGCGTTTGGTGGTGGCAATGTGGGTGCGACGGCTGCGGGTGTGGTTGCAGGCGACGTTATTAATGGATTGGCAAGTGATGCCAGCCACAAACTCGCCGATAAAATCTCCCCAAATCAACAAAATCCACAAGATCCAAAGAATGGGGGAGCTACTAATTTACAAAATAAAACAGATACCGAGCAAGGTGGTTCAACACAACCAAATAACACAACTAAAGGGGATGCTGGTAATGAGTCTACTAAAAATCAGACTTATGACACAACAACGGATATTAACAAAGTGGTTAGTAGCGTTGCGCATGATGTAATCGTTGGTGGATTTGGAGCAATTGCTGGTATTCTAGGTGGTGGAGGTAATGTTGGTTTAGATGCGACTGCTGGTGGCATAACCTCTTTAAAAGTAGCACCTAAAATAGAAAAACCCAAAAGTCAGAAAGTTGATCCAAAAGCAAAAGGTAAACAACCAACAAAACCAGGAGAACAAAATGTACCTAAAAAATAAACTATGTATTCTATTAGGATGTTGTTCAGTATTAACAGCCTGTGGCCCAAATGAATATTACGTGCCTGTGAATAATCAAGTTGGGAATGCTCAGGCTTTATCTAAAACGGCAGATACTATCCGAATTATTATGCCATATAGTTTTCCTAAATTAATTAAAAAAGCACGTAGTGATGACAAAGATTGGTTAAAATATGATCGTGCAGGACGATATAATTTATCTGCAAAGCAATATACAGAATTTCGTTTGCAAACATTAGGATATCGTGTTGTCGATACAGGATTAAAACCTAGAAATGATGCTCACCCTAATGTAATTGCATTGGTTGAATCTGCTGAGGATCCCAGCAAAGCGCATAATGTAATACGAACATGGACAGAGCCCAGCTATACGGACAGTATGGGAACCCCAACGGCATGGGATACCAAAGCTGAAGCCTATACCATGAAACATATTGATTATAAAGTTACCTTGGTCAGACCCAATGGTAAAAATAATCCTTTATTTGTTTGTAATAATACAGAGCTGAGTACCAATTTATGCGTTGCCCCTGAACATCCTGATAATTATGAAGTAATTTTTACAGGATCAGGATCAATGAGTACCGATGCCAATTCGCCATCATATATCCTTGACCATATTACGACGGCGGTTTGGCATGATTATCCCAATATGATGGGACAACACAAAGTCTTCCTCTACAGCCAACCCCACCCTGAAGTCATCCGCGTTGAACCCAACAACCCAAAAAAAGGCTCTTAAAAAAAACTATCAATCAAAGCAACTTGACCCAGCAATTAACGACGATTGGGAATAGTTTGACGGATATTGTGGTAGAGGCGATTGACAAACATAATCCAGAGGTTATTGCGGATTGGAAAGATACGGGTCATAAGATTTCCACAGGCGTTGGTGCTGTTGGGGGTGCGGCGTTTGGTGGTGGCAATGTGGGTGCGACGGCTGCGGGTGTGGTTGCAGGCGACGTTATTAATGGATTGGCAAGTGATGCCAGCCACAAACTCGCCGATAAAATCTCCCCAAATCAACAAAATCCACAAGATCCAAAGAATAATGATGCAAAGGATACAGGAAAACAAGGTAGTGTTGTGCAAACTGATACAAATAAGGCGAACGATCAGAATCAAAATAGTAAAAATCAAACTTATGATACAACTACAGATATTAACAAAGTGGTTAGTGGTATAGCGCATGATGTGATTGTTGGTAGTGTAGGTGCCTTGGCTGGTATTGTTTTTGGTGGTGGCAATGTTGGTTTAGATGCAACAGCAGGAGGCATAACCTCCTTAAAAGTAGCACCTAAAATAGAAAAACCAAAAGATCAAAAGAAAGATACTAAACCGACAGATACGAAAAAACCAACAACGACAGAAAACCAAATGTACCTACAAAATAAGCTGCTTATTTTACTTGGATGTTGCTCAATATTATCCGCGTGTGGTCCACAGCAATATTATATCCCTGTGACTAATCAAGCAGGTAATGCACAGCCACCTTCTAAAACATCAGATACAATTAGAGTATTATTACCTTATATTTATCAAAATAATATTAAATTGGCGCGTAGTGATGATAAAAATTGGCGTCAATATGATATGCAGCACGTTACATTCTGTCAGCTAAGCAGCAAACAGAAAGAAGATTACAAGCGTTAGGATATAACGTTGTTGATACTGGGTTAAAACCTAAGAATGAT
>NZ_JASBAN010000003.1 GCF_029953305.1 Commensalibacter nepenthis
CATCCAAACGCAACAGAACCACTACTTTTTGATATTTTGAAAAAAACAAATGACCCACAAGTGCTTGGTGCGCTTGCTGATGCTAGGGAAGATATATCATCGGAAAAGTTATTGCGGGCGATTATTAAAAAAAGTAATGAAGCTTATGTATTGCAAGCTGTCATCAATAATCCTAATACAACTGACTCATTACTTTTTGACATTGTGCCGTTAATTAATTGCAAAGAAATATTAGAGCTATTGGTTTGGCATGAGAAAACACCTAAAAGTATTTTAACCAAGATTAAGAATCATGGTCTTGTCGCAAATATTGAATGGTGCTGTGATTAGCCATATTTAGAAAACCTTTATCAGTTAATAAGCTTTGTGTTGTACTATATTCAGGATAGATTACGATAATAGGAAGACCAAGTGCGTTTACTCCATAATCAATTTCTTCTTTTAATGCTGTTGATTCTTTGGTTATTGAACTGAGAAAAAAATTATATTCTTTGAATTATTAAGACGCATTCTTAATCTAGGTTTTAAGGTTTTTTCCCAGTCGCTGCCATCACGAACATTATATGTTTTATTATGCGAGTCATTAAATGGGAAGTTTTTATCCGATCCCTTCCAAGCTTGTAGCATATTATAATACATAAAATCTTTTGTTGAATTTGCACCTAAATTTGAAGTGCTAAAAGGTTCTTTAACGTAAAATGCGCAATAATTTCCATTTTTATATGACATAGTATCATTCCTAAAAAATATTATATTTATAGAAGATTAATCTCTATATAATGATTACTTTTCTTTCTCTTGATACTCTTGAAAAAGCCTTTCAACAAGTTCATTCATCTGTATACCAAGCTTAGCAGCTTCAATTTTAATTCCTGTTCTTGTTTGCGGATCAACCGTTAATGTCATCATTACTTTTTTTTCTTTTTGATGATCATCACTATCAGAAATATTAACTAAATTATTTAAGTCTACTTTTTGCTTTGCCATTTTTCTCTCCAATAACAATTTATATTTATTTACATAAATATTTTTTTACATAATTAAATATATCTTTAATTTCAATTAAACTCTTCCCTTTTGAGCCTTCAGTAACCGTTTTTCCTGAAATCATGCTCGTAACATAATCTATTCTATTAGCAATAATACTGGAGCAAACCTCACCATATTTAGACAGCTCGGTAGCTGTTGATAGCGTAATATTAGCTTGTTTATTGGCTTGATTAATCACAAAGATAAACTTTTTATTTTGATTTTTAATTAATGACATCGTATTACCGATTGCCCTTAAATCATTTGGGCTAGGTTTAACAGGTATCAATATTAAATCAGATATATTAATAACAGATTTAATTGTTTCATTGGTATGAGGTGGCGTATCAACTATAACCAAATCAAACAAATCTTTTTTTAAGTTTTTAATTGTTTTTTCTAAATCTTTAATAGAGACATCAGCTAACGCTGGTGTTTTTTCTTCTCTTTGTTCCCACCAATAAGACAATGATTTTTGAGGGTCAGTATCTATTAGTAAGATTTTTAACTTTTGCATACTTGCATAAACAGCAAGATTAGCTGCTAAAGTTGTCTTTCCCGATCCGCCTTTTTGAGAAATAATAGATATAATCTTCATTTCATAAACCTAATTTAAAATTAATCTATAATAATTATATATAATTATATATTTATGCAATTATTTTTTTATATAAAAATGTATTTATGTAAATATGGTTAAATTATGAATTATCCACAATTTTGTGAATAAACCTGTGTTTAGTTTATGTATTACTTTTTTTATAAAACGGTCGTTAAATAAACAATTATATTTTGTTCGTAAATGTTTACTTTTAATGAGTTTTGAAACATATTTTAAAATCAATGAGTTTATGTAAAATATGGTAGATATGGTTAATATTGGATATGCAAGAGTATCAACATCAGAACAAGATACAACTATGCAAGTTAAAGCATTAGAAAAGTTTGGATGTAATATTATTTACAAAGATACCGCATCAGGAGCTAAAACAGATCGACCTGAATTATTAAAAGCCCTCTCCTATTTAAGAAAAAGTGATGTATTAGTTGTTTGGAAACTAGATCGTTTGGGAAGATCTATAAAACATTTAATAGAGATTGTAAACGACCTAGAAGCTCGCAAGATTGGTTTTAAATCTCTTACAGAAAATATAGATACAACTTCCTCAGGAGGAAAATTAGTCTTTCATATATTCAGTGCATTAGCTCAATTTGAACGTGATCTAGTAAGAGAAAGAACAAAAGCAGGATTAAAAGCTGCAAAAGATCAAGGTAGAATAGGAGGAAGATTATTATAATAAGGACATTTACATGGCAAGTAGTACAACGCAAGACACAAAAATTAGTATTGATACAGGTGACTTGGGAACAAAAATAGATAGTTTAAAAAGCGCTATTACGCAGGCAATTAATGGAATTAATACGAGTGTTAGTGGTAAACAAAGTAATTTTGAAAATGCCTTAACTAGAGCTGTTGAACATAGCATTCAAGTTTCTTCTACAAAATTAAACCAATTTTTTGAAGCTTCTGTAAGTAAAGTTAATAAAGTTTATGGACAAGAAAGTGTTTCAGTACCTATTTTCGGGTCTGGAATCACTCGAATAAAAGAGCATAAAAATATTGAAGATGAAGATTTACTAAAAATAATGTTATGGACGTTTAGAATTAGTGAAATGAGATTTAAATATCCTGCAAAACTAACTATCGTTATACACAAAGACAAAATTAAGAAAATAAATCTTTTCGATATTATGTCTATAAAAAACTGACTTTTTGTTCTTTCTCTGTCTTATCCTGAGCTTGTTTTTGGAGTTTTACTCTAGTTTTTCCGACAACTTCTTGAGCAATCATTTCAACTATGAGGTTTTTTTATTTATTTACATATTTATATAAATAAATTATTATATAAATATGTAAATTTGTAATTATTAAAAGAAAATATGACTGATAATTAATCCAAAGAAAATACCACCACCCAATAATGATATACTCGCTCCATACCAACTATGTTTTGCAGTTTGAGTAGATTGAGTTAGTAATTCTTGTTGTTTTATCAATGCCTGTTCTTGTATATTTAAACTTTCTTCAATATTTTTATTTAAATTAGCTATTGCATCATTAACAATTAAATTAATATTATTTTTTGCGTTTTCTGCGATAAAATTAGCTGCTTTATTGACTATATTTTCCCCAATCTCTTTGGATTTATCCAATTGTGCTGCTAAAGATTGAGTAAGTGCTTCAGTATAGCGATCTGCTGTTTTTTCTATGATAAGGTCAATCATAGTAGCAACAGCAAGTATAGGATCATCTTTGGGAATATTAATTAAATGTTTTTGCCGTATTTCTTTTCTTATTTCATCAAGATTTAAGGGTGTTTCTGACATTTTATATTCCTATAATGGCATTATCAATTTGTTCAAATATAGATTTCTGTATTTTCTTTAATCTTGATTTTTGAACTAATAAAAAGTCATCAGATTGTTGTGCTTCTTCAAAGGTTAATTTGTTTTTTAGCATTTCTTTGAAAACAATTTCTTGGGCTTCTGGCATTTGTTGTAAATAGATTAATCCGTTTATTTTATTGCTTATTTCTTGATAAAAAGGAGAGTCCTCAAATTCGTTGTCGTCGTAATCTGTAAATGATCCATTCTTTTCATTCAACCATAATATTGTGGAAAGCATATCTTCACTATTCATAGAACTAATAATGTTTTCGGTGCCTGTCATTGTCATCGCTAATTCTTGGCCTGTAGCAATAATAAGATGAAGGACGACAATATAATCATTTTCAAGAAGTATCTCGATGGCACCATCTGTAATAAAATAGGTCATCATTGGTTGAAAAGATGCCGCGCCATTGTCAATAATATAAGTTGCGGGATTTTCTACGATTTCAGACAACATTTTATCTAAAGAATTATAATCGATGTGATTTTGGTTTTCTTTAAATAAATGAACGGTTTTCACATTGAGTTTTTCTATGTCTTTGAAAGATTGATTGACTGGATCGGTATCAATACAGATTACATTTCGATTTTGTGAAGTATAAAATTGAGCAAGTAAAGATGATACTAATGTTTTACCAACGCCTCCTTTCCCTTGAATCACTAAATGAACTTCTTTTTTACTTTTTAGTTTTGTTGATCCATCTTTTGACATTCTCTGGGTTTGGAGTTGGAGTGAAGTTAATTTTTCTTCCTGTAAAGGCTGGTCGTTTTGATCTTGGTTTTTGTTCTGCTGTGACATTATTTCTCTCGTCAGTTTTTATAATTGTTTTGTGATTTTGAATTGTTGTTGGGTTGATTTTATTTCCAATATATTTTTGGCATAGCCTTGAGAAATTAGAATAACAACAATTCAAAAGGTCTTTATGTTTTAGCCATATTTCTTTCTGAGGGATTGCATTTTCTAAGTCTTTTTCTATTTCAGTCTTTAAACTAAAGAAGATAATGCGTGCAGCACCCCATTTGGTTTTTTTTTCCATAATTGATGAAAATCTTTTCGATAGATTAAGATTTTTATAGAATCTTGTAGATTTTTGTAGAATACCATAAAAAACATATCAAAACAATTACGATCTTGAAATTTATACAATATTATAATAGAAATAAGTAGGCAAGATGTGTAAATGTATTACATTTACGAACCTTATTCGCATTTCATGCTCAACGTAATTTTGGTGAAAAATGAGTAAAAAAAAAGAAGTGATTTTGACTTTAAGGGTTAATGGAAAAGAAGAACAACAAATTAAAGAAACAGCAGAGAGTGTGCGTTTGCCTGTATCCACTTTTCTTAGACAGCTTGGGCTGGGATATGCGCCACCTAGTAAATTAGATTTGCTCGGACTGAAAGAGTTAAGTAATTTAAGGGGTGATATGGGAAGGTATGGAGGATTATTGAAGTTATGGCTTACAGATCGCCCAAATACGAATATTAGCGATAATGAAGTTAGAGAGTATCTAAATAAAACAATAGTTACACAAGAAAAAATATCAGAGTTAATTGATATACTGAAAGCTGAAATTAAAAATAAAAAAGCAAAATTCATATAAATGATAGCTAAGTCGGTATCACGCTCTAAAAATAATAGTTCTTATGGGGCATTAGTTAATTATATTGATAATCCTGATAAACAAGAGGGTGTTGCCCATGATTGGGGTAATCTTGCAAATTATGCCCTAGATATAAAAAATGAAGGTGAGAAATTAGATCACGGATCAATTCGATATTCTAATTTTAAAGAGGATATTAAATCATTAGATCAAGCAATAGCATTGGTAGAAATCACTCAAGAATGTTGTAGTAGTAAATCGGATAATAAGACGTATCATTTAGTTGTTTCTTTTCCTCCTAGTGAAAACCCAACAAAAGAGCAGTTAGTTGATATAGAAGACGAGTTGGTGAAATCAATTGGCTTTGAAGATCACGAAAGGGTATCGGCACTTCATACAGACCAAGCGCATTTACATATTCATATTGCAATTAATAAAGTTAATCCCGACAGTTATAAGCTATATGATCCTTCTTTTGATAAAAAGAAATTGATGGCAGCTTGTAAGATATTAGAAAAGAAACATCAATTAGAGCAAACGCATAGTGATAAATCAAAGTTAATTGATGGAACTATCATTAATACAAAAGCTCAAGATAAAGAAAATCGTAGTGGTGAGAAAAGTCTGCTGACTTGGGTTAAAGAAAATGCAAAGGATCATTTAGTGCTTTCTAAGACATGGGGAGAATTACACGAACAGGCTGGGAAATATGGTCTTGTTGTTAAGAAGAAAGGTGCAGGGCTAATTATAGCTGTAAAAGATCAAGAAAAACTTTGTATTAAAGCATCAGATGTTGATAGAGACCTTTCTTTTAAAAAATTAGAGGCAAAGTTAGGGAAATTTGAAACAGCAAAACCTTCTAATGATCCTTTACAGCAAGAAAAATCAACGAAAAACTATCAAGCAGAGCCAAAGAAATTTGAAAAGACCCCAGAGGCTGAGGCTTTATGGAAGGCCTATCAGTTAGAAAAAGAACGCAGGGCTTTACAATGCAAGTATTCTTTAGAAAATATCAGAGAGAAGCACAGAGTTATTAGGGAAAAAGCTAGAGCTTATGTGAAAGATCAAAGACAACACGCAAAAATACGCTTATATACGCCCACACGATTAAAGATTTTCAAGTTAGAAGCAGATCAAATTATTCAAAAATCTATAGAAGATGCTGCCAAAGAAAGAGATATAGCTTTTAAACAAAATAAATTGATAAATTGGAATGATTTTTTAAGTGAACAAGCTGCACAAGGGGATCAGTACGCTCTTAAATTGCTAAGAAAAACTGAGAAAAAGAACCAAAGGTTAAGTGACAATTTGTTTAGAGTTGAGAATTGGGAGGAAGGGCAGCAATTTATCAATGATAAAGCAAAAAGCTCGATTTCGTTTAATGGGGATGTTCGTTATTTTACAGAAGATGGAGGGAGGGTGATTGATAAGAGTAATCATGTTGCTGTTCAAGCCTCTACGGATTTATCTGTTACACTTGCCTTAGAATTAGCCAGTAAACGCTTTGACAAGCCATTAACTATCAATGGGTCAGATGACTTTAAGAAAGCTGTAGCAAAGGCTGCTGCAATTGAAGGAAGTCAAATTACTTTTGCTGATGAAGAAATGGAGCGTTTAAAGAGTATAGCTATTTTGGAACGGCAGAAATTAAAAGAGAGAATGGCAAAAGGTGATACTTATTTAGCTGTTCCTTTTGAAGAAGCTAATAAGGTCAAAGAAGCAGGGGCGGAATGGGATCATGAAAAGAAATTATGGGTTTTAAAAGCAGGTTTGGATGCAGAGGAGCTTGGTTTAGGAGAATATCTTGAGGGTAAAGGTAAATATTCAACGCAGGCTCATTATTTAATTGTTCCAGCAGGGGAGCGGTTACAAGCTAAAGAGTTGGGGGCTAAGTGGGATAAAGATATTCAGCGTTGGTATGTTCCTTCTGGTGGTGATTTAAGCAAATTTAAAGAGTGGATGAAAGGCGAGACCACTTTTGATAAAATGTGGCAAGAAAAAGAGGAGCTTATTGTTCCTAAAGAGCATGTTGAGCTTGTAAAATCAGCAGGGGCGGAGTGGAATAGAAAAGATAAAACTTGGGTTGTTCCTGCTGGAGCTAAAGCACAAGATATTGGTTTAGAAATGTTTACAAAAGAATATGGTCGTTTCTCTAAGGAAAGGATATACTTAAACGTCTCCTTTAAAGAAAAAGACAAAGCTCAAGAGTTAGGTGCCAAATGGGATGGTATAAAAAAGCAATGGTTCGCTCCCCCTAAATCGGATTTATCTTTGTTTGATAAATGGAAAGCAGAGATACAAAAAACTCAGCAAAAACATTCTAAGAAAAGGTAAATTTTCTTCTTAGTATATCTATAGTAGATTTATCGTATCAAATATATGTTGCAAGAGGGCAATATGATAAAATAACAATTTTAAAAATACCGAAATAATTATATAACCGAACTGTTTTATAGTATAAAGTTATCAAATTACTAAACAAAAATAATTCGGAGTTTGTTATTTGTCAAAAATCCCCAATAATATGCCGTTTCATAGTAGAAAAAATATACAAACGGCTAGAAAAAAATTTCCTTTTTTAAAACCAATATTTATATGCGTTGCACTATGCGCTTTAATTTTAATTGTTAATGCTGTTGCAACGCAATATATAGCTTCTCGTTTTGGTTATAATCCAATTTACTTAGGAAGCCCAAATAAGTTGGGTTTTTACCCTATATTTTCATGGATTGAGTGGCAAAAACAATATGGAAGTATTGATAAAATTCATTTTTATATGGTGGATTGTGCTGTTTTACTTTTTTGTGGTTTATTTGCTTTAATGACTATTGGGCTTGTCTTATTAATTAGAAGAAGAAAAGCAGCACCAGTAGAAGGATTACACGGAACCGCTAAGTTTTGTGAAACTGAAAAGGAAGTTAAAGAAACTGGATTATTAATACCAGACGCTTCTGCAGGGAATGCTGTTGTTGTTGGTGGATGGACTGATAGTAAAGGTAAATTAAGATATTTAAGACATCAAGGGGCAGAGCATATTATGGCAGTTGCCCCGACAAGGTCAGGTAAAGGTGTTGGATTAATTGTTCCTACATTGTTGTCATGGACACAAAGTACAGTAGTCAATGATATTAAAGGCGAATTATTTGCTATGACATCGGGTTGGCGAAAAAATCATGCAAATAATATTGTTTTAAAATTCGATCCAGCATCACCAGAGGGGTCTTGTTCATATAATGTTTTGGCAGAGGTAAGATTAAATACGCCTTATGAAGTGGGCGATGTTCAAAATATGGTAACAATCATTGTTGATCCTGATGGTAAAGGTATTGAAGGAGATCATTGGGCATCTTCTGCCTTTAATTTGTTAGTCGGTGTTATTTTATATTGTTTAAAATTGGCTTTTGATAAAGGTGAGAGTATTCCTAATTTATTTGATATAGGCTGGGCATTATCTGACCCTAATTCGGATAACGCAGCTTTATGGAATGCTATGTTAAAATATGTTCCTAGAGGACAAAGTGAAATTGATCCTGTTATTTCTCAAGTTGGTCGTGATTTATTAAGCGTTATGGAGAATGGAGAGGAAGAATATACGTCTGTTTTAACGACAACTAAGCGGTTTTTAAATATTTATCGTGACCCCATTGTAAGAAAAAATGTATCAAGTGCAGACTTTAAAGTAATTGATCTTGTAAGGTCTGAAAGACCAGTATCTTTATATCTTGTTGTAAAACCATCCGATAAAGATCGTTTAACTCCTATTATGCGATTACTCACTAATCAAATTATGAGAGGTTTAACAAGAGATGCTTTAACTTTTGATAAAGACAACAGACCAATAAAACCACATAAACATGACTTGTTAATGATGACCGATGAATTTCCATCGTTAGGCAAGTTAGAAATATTCGAAGAAAGTATGGCTTTTGTGGCTGGATATGGAATTAAATGCTATATTATTATTCAAGATTTTAACCAGTTATGGAAAATATACTCTGAAAATGAAGCCATAACTTCTAATTGTCATATTCGAATAGCTTATGCTCCTAACCGTCAGGAAACAGCAGAAAAGCTATCTGAAATGACTGGCACAATGACCGTTAATACAGAAGAAATCAGCGAAAGCAGCAAACAATTAGGAATGACGGATAATATTAGTCGTTCATATCAAAATGTATCTCGTCCATTAATGACCCCCCATGAAATTTCTACTATGAAGTCTCCTAAAAAAGATAGTAGAGGGCTAATTACTGAATCTGGAGATATGTTGGTTTTTGTTGCAGGGCATAACCCTATTTATGGAACTCAGCCTTTATATTTTCTTGATCCTGTTTGGTCTGCTCGCTCTAAAGTACCACCTGTTGAAAATACTGATCGCATATCTCAAAGTGGAATAATAAGCCAGAATATTAATTCTAATTTTAGATTATAATAGAGAAACATTATGGTTACACCTGTATTAGCAGCTTGCGCTATGTATATAGCCCCTGCAACATTAGATGCAATTATTACTGTAGAGAGCAATGGCAACCCATTAGCTATACACGTTAATAATGGAAATAGCCCGATAGTAAAGGATCAGAAAGAAGCTGTTCGTGTCACAAAAAAATTGATTGCACAAGGGTATTCTGTAGATATTGGATTAATGCAAATAAATTCTAAAAATTTACCAAGAATAGGTATGTCTGTAGAGGAAGTATTTGACCCTTGTACAAATATTAAAGCTGGTGCTATGATATTATCAGCAAATTATAGTAATGCTTTGAAAATCACATCTAACCAACAAGAAGCATTAAAAATAGCTTTATCTTTATATAATACAGGAACAACTTATAGAGGTTTTTCAAATGGTTATGTCGGGAAATATTATGTTAGTGTAAACGCTAAATTTACACGAAAAATCAAGCAAAAACGAGGTAATAAAACAAGCAATAAAAGTTTTAATAATCCCTATACCGCTCAAACATCTATACCAATCCCAAGCGAATTTTTAGAACAGAAAACATAAGAGGTAGAAATGACAGAAGAAATCAAAGACGGTTTATTTAAAGGTTTTGTAAGAAGTACGAATATTGACGATATTCTTAAAGATGGTGTTGTCGTGGAAATACCAACAGAAGAAGCAGAAAGATTAGGCTTAGAAGATTGTAAAATCTTTTCTATAGAGGAAGTTATTGAAACCAATCAAAGAGATATTTTGATCCAAAAAAGAAAAAAAGATGATGAAAAATAACAATCTTGAGATAATATCTAATGATATAATTAAACAATTAGATAAGATTATTACATCTTCATATAAACCGTGGATTAGTCCTGATCAGCTAATTCCTGTGCGTTATACAACAAATGAAAAGTTTGGAGGAAATAACGCTCTATATTTACTTAATAAACAACAAACACTTGGTTTTAAAGATAATAGATGGCTCACAGAAAAAGAAATTAATAAAATTGAAGGAGCAGAATTAAAACCAGATGTTACGCCATTAAAGATACCTTTTGTTGTGTCAAACGCAGGTATAACAAAAGTTATACCTTTAAATATTTATAATGTTGCACAGGTTAATAACCTATCATTAGATAGAATAGAAAATCAACCGTGGAAGGATGTAGAAGTTATAGAAGATTTACTTTTACAAACTGGGGCAAAAATAGAACATATATTATCAGACTTTGCTGGTTATGATTTTAGAAAAGATACTATCTTGATGCCTGCAAAGGAACAGTTTCCGTCAGAAGGGGCTTATTACAATACTGTTTTACATGAGTTGCAACACTGGACAGGACATGAGGATAGGTTAAATAGACTACCCTCTAAAGATAACCAAGAATACGCAAGAGAGGAAATTGTAGCAGAAATTGGAAATATGTTGTTGCAACAAGAATTGGGAGTTAAAGCCATTCAAGCTAATTCTCAATATAGAGCAAAGATTAAAGAAGAATTACAAGATTATTTAAACAATGATCCAAAAGAAATTTTACCTGCCGTTAAGAAGGCGCAACAATCTGTTGATTTTATATTAAACTCAGCAAACCAAAAACAAAACTTACAAGAAGATTTAAAAGAAAAACAACCTAAATCACTAAGTGGTGAAATAGATAAAATTCTATTCAATTTTAAAAATATTCAAAATGATGCACCAAGCAGTAACAATATAAAAGAAGATAAGGTAGCAAAAAGGGGATTAAGGAAATGATCGATAAAAAAAGTAATAATATAGATGATATTTTTATTCCAAATGCAGAGGTTCAAGTGTCACTAAAAGAGGCTATTGATAATGGAGCAATAGAAGAACATGCTATTTCATTAGAGGATGTTTTGGAATCTTCTGTTGACTTAGTAGAGGACGATCAGAATGTTGAAGAATAATGATGATCAAGCCAAAGAATTTGCTGATTTAATTATCAAGCAATTAAAGCAAGGAACTGCACCTTGGCAAAAACCTTGGGGAGCGGATAAGCATTTTATGCCTTATAACCCAAAATCAGATATTAATTATTCAGGTGTAAATGCTTTGATCTTAATGGCAGAAGAAAATCAAAAGCAATACTCTGATAATCGTTGGATGACTTACAAACAGGCTGGAGAAATGGGGGGGCAAGTCAGAAAGGGTGAGAAAGGAACACTTCTTAAATATTGGCGTTTCACAGAAAGCATTACCAAAAAAGATGAAAATGGACAGCCAATTTTAGATAAAGATGGAAAAGAAGTTAAAGAGCAAGTTCGTTTAAAACAACCTAAAGTTAATACCTTTGTTGTCTTTAATGCTAATCAAATTGATGGTTTACCGCCACCTAAAGAAAGACAAAAATTTCCACCTTGGGAAACTGTTAAACGAATTGATGAAGTTATAAAAAACAGTGGTGCTAAGATAGAACATAAAGATGGTAATAGGGCATTTTATAAACCATCCGAAGATAAAATTGTAATGCCTCATAAAGAACAATTTAAATCAGAAAAGCAATATTATGGCACATTATTACATAAAGTTGGACATTGGACAGGGCATGAAGATAGATTAAATCGAGATATGAAGCATCCTTTTGGGTCTGTTGAGTATGCTAAGGAAGAATTAAGAGCAGAAATTACAAGCATGATGCTTGAAGATAAATTTGCGATTGGAAATAATAGAAGGGATGAACAACATGCTTCTTATATTCAATCTTGGATTAAGGTTTTAGAAGAAGATCCAAAAGAAATTTTTAGAGCAGCAGCGGATGCTCAAAAAATGACTAATTTTGTTATGCAATTCGCTTCTCAAAAGCAAAATCTGCAAGAAGATTTAAAAGAAAACCAACAAGCAATGTCAGACAGAATATTTCTTAATGTTCCCTTTGAGGAAAAAGAACAGGTTAAATTACTTGGTGCAAAATGGGATAAAACAGAGAAAAAATGGTATGCGCCAGAAAATGAAGATTTAAAATTTTTTGAGAAGTGGACTACTAATCAAGAAGATTTAAAAGAAAACCAACAAAAAATAATATCTTCATATCAAGAGTCCCCACAAAACCAATTTAAAAACAAGCTCTTAGAGGCTGGTCTTATTGTTACCGATATTCAAATGGACGGAAAAACACATAGAGTTCCAGTGCAAGGAGATAAGAAAGGTGCAAAAAGCGGATCATATAGAGGATATTTAGATGGGCGACCAGCAGGATCATTTACAAATTATAAAACAGGGCAACAAGAAAATTGGAAAGCTAATGCAGATCAGAGTCTGTCCCAAGAAGAAAAACAGGCATTAATCCAACAAGCCAAGATAAATAAAGAAAAAAGAGAAAAAGAGGTTAAAGAGCAACATAATAAAATAGCAAGTATATCTAATGAAATTTTAAAAGCAGCAATTCCTGCAAATAGTGATCACAATTATTTAAAGAAAAAACAAATTAATTCCGATTTTATATTTCAGGCAAATGACGAAACTATTCAAAAAGCAAATGAATTATTGGAAGAGCATCATAATATAAAAAGCGGTGATTTATTAGTGCCGATGGTTAATTCTAATAATGAAGTAAGGTCGTTACAAATTATAAAAGAGAACGGTTTTAAAGGTTTCCTTGCGGGAGGGCAAGTTACAAGTTTATATGCTAGTCTTGGTAAAAAACAAGAAAGTAAGCCAATTTGGATTGCTGAGGGATTGGCAACAGGAAAATCATTGTACGAAGCAACAGGGGATCAAGTTATTATCGCTTTTAACGCTTCTAATTTAAGCAGTGTTAGTGAAGAAATTAGAAAAGCAAATCCAAATAGTGATATTTACATTGCAGCTGATAATGATAGGCATTTACCTCTTAAAGAACATCCCCTTCCCAATATAGGTCTTGAAAAAGCAGAAGATGCCGCACAAAAAGTAAATGGTTTGGTTATCCTTCCAACATTTGGAGCAGATCAAGATGGTATTGATTGGAACGATATAGCTGTTAAAGATGGTGTTGATGGGTTAATGCGAGAATTGAAAGATAGTGTTAATCGAGCAATCATTAAAGACAATATTAATAAACTAAATCAAGGTGAAGACAAAGAAAGTTTAGCTGAGCAAACAGAAAAAAAATTAGACGTAACACAGGATGCTATAGCTTCTTTTAGAGATTTTAAAGGTGAAAAACAAATTCAATCTTCTATTATTAACAAGACTATTGATGTTAATGTTGATATTGAAACAAAAGAAACGAAGCATAATATCCATGAAAAAACGCAAAAATTATCAAGAAGAATAGGTAGATAAACAAATAAAAAATATTTACATATTTACATATATATGTATAATTGTATTTATGTAAATATTATTGTTGAGGTTACTATGAAAATAATTACAAGTATTGCTATTAGTATCCTTACTCTTGCCCTTCTATTAAAGGTAGGAGGGTTTAGAATTAATAGTACACCTAGTGAGCCTATGGGAATATGGCGAAGTACGAATTATGCGAATAAAGGTGATTTAGTCGAAGCATGTATTCCTCCAACAGCAACCATGATAGAAGCTAGAAAAAGAGGTTATTTGCTTAGTGGAAAATGTAAAGGAAACCTAGCCCCCGTAATCAAAAGAATAGTGGCTATAGAAGGGGATAGTGTTAGTATCGAACTAAATGGTTTATCTATAAATGGCGTTTTATTTTCTAGTAATTTAGCTTTAAAAGATTCGGATAATCGTCCTTTAAAACCAGCATTTCTAGGTAATTACCTTTTAAAAAAGAATGAAGTTTTTTTAGCCTCTAATTATACAGATAAGTCATTTGATTCTCGTTATTTTGGTGTTATAAATAAAAATAATATTTTACATGGAATGAAAGCTATTTTGGTTACAAATTGGAAGCCTAAAGGTTATTAAGAAGTATCGCAATGTATTTAGGAGTTGAAACTATGAGTTCTGATAATGAAATTCACCATTTAATAATTACTGGTGGAGGGAAAGGAAAAAGTGTTTTAGAAGATTTCCTAAAAAAAATAATGATACAATTCAAGTTATTGATATTTCTCAATCAAAGGAAGATGTCGAAAATAAAATATATGAAAAATATAATGATAAAAGACTAACAGCAATTAAAATTGCTTTTTTAAAATATACTCCTCCTGAAATTTTTGATGAATTAGATAGGTTACATGATGTTTTAATGGAGATTTTTAATATTGATCCTAGTGATGAAATGATAAAATCGTTATTTATGCTATTACCTGATGAAATTATAGGAATGGGAATATGTAATGGTTTTGATGATACAATGATAGGAGATGAAATATACACTTTTATTGAGGAGAATAAAACGGATATACAAGTTAAATTGAATATTTCAAATAAGCTAGGATAAAATTAATGTTTAAATTATCAAAAATATCAATATCCATTCTAACTTTTATTACACTATCATGTATGCAAGCAATGGCAGCAATAGCATGTGTATTTTATTTGATACTCGCTATTTTCTTTGGGCATTTTTTTAAATTCCTTTTTATCTCTATTGAGATGGCTGTTTTGGTTTATTTAATACATATTGGTTTAAAAGCTATTGATGGGGGGTTTAGTTATAGACTAATAAAATCAATTGGAGATATAGCAAAAAAAAGGAACAACTATTAATATAGTTATTCCTTATAAATACGAGCATAGAAAAAGAAATTAAAAAATTTATTACAATACCGTTCCCCATTGAGCTTGAATTAAAGCTACCCATTGCATATTAACAGCTGCACCAGGACAAGACATTAAATATTGTCGTCTCAACTCTGCCGTATGTCCTGGTAAATATCCCCAAGGGGCATAAACAACTATACTAAAATAATCAGCTATGGGCGCAGAACAACCGCCTGCTGGTGTGCCATTTCCAACCAAACCAGACATGCAGGTTAAACTTGCACATGGATTTTTAGCTTGTACAGGTTCATACATACAAATCGATATAAATAAAACTGATAATGAATAAATAACTTTTTTCATGACTTAACCATAAAAGAACATTGGCCATTAAAATCACGCCTTATTTTATTACTACAAAAAAATATGCGTTTTAATATGTACACACACATTACAGTGATTATAATAACTCTTTTATTCTGATCATTTAACATTCTAGTGTCTCCTTATATTATCTTTTAATTGTTTTTTTGAGTAATGTAGTGAACATCACCATTTCCCCAACGATCTTGATATGCTGGTAAAACCATATCTTTTCTAACCATAATATTAAACTTATACCCCGGTCTTATTGTAACCGTTGGTGGAATATTTAAACCTCGTTCAGCAAGCTGCATACCAAGTTGTCCAGTTTGCATACCGACTTGAGCTGCGACAATTTGCTGTGCATTATAGCCATTATTTCCCGTATTATTGCTTCCTAATGTATTGGGGTTTTGAGATAATTGAACACCAGCACTAAATGCAGAGACCAAAAGTGCATTTCCCATAATCTTCCACCAATGTGTATTCACTTTATCTTTAAAACCAGAATTCCCAGAAACATCAGCTCCTTGCATACTTCCTAAATCAACAGAGCTTTGATCTGGAAAAATTATTCTATCAAATACAACATCTATTCTATTTTGGCCGTATGATACTGTCTGCCTAAAAAAACCAACGATTGATGATCCTTGAGGAATTAATACTGTATTTCCTGTTGCACTATCGTAAACATTTTGACGTACTTGGGCTTTAATCATACCTGGTTTATCAGAGTTTATTGCCCCAATTAAAGCTGCTGGTATAATGGTTCCCTCTTTAACTTCTAAAGCATTACGTGCACCTGTGCGATAACTCGTTAAATAATTGCTATCTACAGGTTTTGAGTTATTTTGCAAATTCTTACCGTTATCTGTATAAAAATCTTTATCATGAATTTCTATACTTGTTTTTGTTGTTAAAGCACTACCTACTTCTTGATTTCTCTGTTGTTGTAATTGTTGTTGCGCTTGATAGTATGCTTGCCATTGCTGACTATATGGACTTACAGGCTGAGGCATTACAACAGGTTGGGAAGGAGGAGAGGCTGTTGAGGTTGATGTCGAAGACGCTGTATCTGTTTTATTACCATCTTTTGAAGGTTGGGGCTTTGGTTTTCTACTCGTATCAAATGTTTTATCTGGCGTTGTTGCTGCTGTCATATTAGATGTATCATCAGTTGTTGAGTTAGATTGATGATGATGGCTGCGTTGATTGGCTGTATATAAAATAGTTAATAACATTACAACACCAACGCCACTTCCTATTAAAATGGGAACTTTATTTACCTTTCTAACACCAACTCCCCTTTTGGGTGGTTCTGTTTTTGCCGATAAAGAAGAAGGGGTATTTTTAGGGTTTAATAAATCGTTTTCATCTGTCATTAAACTATTCCATTACTGAATAGGGGCTATTAGGTATAAAATTACCATCTTGTGCTTTACTAAATACCCTTGAAATAAGTTTATTTTTAATAAACATCCGCACCATGATTGATTGATTATATTTATCATCTGGCTCTATCCAATAACGTATTTCATAAGCATTTTGTGGACGAGCTGTTGAACTCGGAGCAATCGCAAAACCATATTGTCTTAAAGCATTTTCAATAGATTGATTAAGCTCATTATTTTGCGGTGCTGGGTTTACCCAAATTAATGCTGATCCTGCTGGTAAAACAGTTGAAGTATATTTTGCAATATCATTACTAATAACAGAGTAAGATTGCTGTTGAACATTTTCAGAATAAGAGGATTTTGGATTATATGTACTACAAGCTGATAAAGCTAATAATGTAAATATAAAAAAAATTTTATTAATTTTCATGTTTTATAGTTACTTTCTCTTTTGAACTACCAACACCTAAAACTAATTCTGCTTTATTTAATACCTTATCAACAACATAAGTATTGCCTTCTTTTCGATAGTTTACAAGTTCTTGTGTAGGGCTTGAAAAAATACCGCCATCATTTGCTAAAGCTAATAAACTTGGAGCATCGCCAGATGCCATACTAGCTGGAAATTGAATAAAAGTATGAACACCATCGCTATATACTCTTGTTGGTCTCCATGATGTTTTACCTTTTATTTTATACTTAAAATCAAGTTGTGAAACATCTCTTCCATTTTCCATTGTGTTATCTTGTTTGGCTTGAGCTTGCTGTGCGTAATATTCATTCCATTGCTTCTGCACTTCTTCTGGATATGAAAATTCTGAAATTGCCATACTTCTATTTTGTGCAGCTACAGATACCAAATTTATTGCATAAACCCTTTTATTTGTCATGATTGCAAGCGTTGTTCTTAATCCAGCATCCGTTGGTTTTATAACTAAAACCATACGATCACCTGATCGTGATGGACTGATTAACCAACGTGTTCCATCACCAATTTGCAATCCATTTTTTACTAATTTTTCGCCAGCTTCTAATTTTAATAAACACACTGTTAATGGAGCGCATACAATAGATGGTTGTGTTGCACCATAAGTAAAAACAACAGTACCATTTGAGCCAGAAGCAGGCATTGCACGTCTTGTACGCCATTTTTTGGTAATATTAACTCCTGCTGTCTCTTTATTTGTTAAAGTGACAGGGTTCTGATTAATTGGATTAATTACTGGTGGTGGCGTAATTGGATAAGAAACACCAGACGCTGGATTAACAGATGTATTATCTTGTTGCATTATAGGAGATGATGCTTGAGGCTTTAAATCAATAGTTCCTTTTGAAACAGGAGACATAGGGGGCATCATTATAGGAGGAACAGGAGACATCATTGTTGTAGTTGCAGGTAAACCAGTAGCTGGATCAACCTGTGAAATCGCAGGAACCATTACTTGAGAAAATGCAGGAGTTGAACATACAGTTAAGGCAGAAATAACAAATAAATATTTTGTTGTTCTAAAAGTATTTTTCATTATTGACGTGACCATGAAAAAGAAGTGATTAAAAGGCCAATAGGATTTACATTTGCAATTGCATCAGTTGCTTTTACAGGAACCGTCTTAAACGTAATATTAGCTGACCAATGCTCTTGTGTTTTAGTACCATCATTTTTAATTGTGACTTCATCCCAAGTGACTGTCCAAGTCTTGGTTGTATTAATATCACCCACAGCTAATGCGCTAAGATTTTGAACATCTATAGATTGCTCTTGTCCTAGAGCAAACGGCTGTCTATTAGCATACCAATCAGTTAAAGTATGATATGCAGGAGAGCCTTTTGCTAAAAAAGAATATACAGTATCGATATAATGACGCTCAGCAATAGGATCAGTTAGAACAGATCGAGCATCTCTAATCCATGTTTCTAATGCTGCTTTAATAATTACTGGATTACTAACACTAGCAACTGTAGGAACTCCACCAAAAAATGTCTGTCCTTGTTTATTTACTTCAAGAATATAAGGAACTGTTTGAGATTTATTTGCTAAATGCCAATTATTAGCCACTAAAAATGCAGACAATCCTAATGCTGCAAATGCACAATATCGCCAATTTTTAGCAGATTGAATATAACTACCATAACGCTCCATCCATTCTTGTCTTGCATTAAGATATGGATTCTCCCCCTTATCTGGCAATTTTATATTTTTTTCTTTTTTCATTGAGATGCTCTTTTTTTTTGTTTAGTAATTTAATAACAAATATATAAAAAGTAATTAAATTAAACAACATAATAATTTTGTTTTTTAAACATTTATTATGAAATAGTATTTTGTTCATCACTACTTGATTTTAGCGAATTTTGAACATTGTTTGTTTGTTGTTCACTAGACTGATCATAACTTTCTTGAAGTTGATTATCTTTTATATATTGTGCAATCCGCCCTCCTGTAGTTCCTAATCTAGTTCCTGTTCCTGTCATACGAGCATAGGCTTCTTGTTTTATTCCGCCCCATAATGCCTTACCCATTGCATTAACTGCTGTTCCCGCCTTTGCTGCTGGCGTTCCTTGGGATACACTGCCAGTATTTGCACTACCACCAGCTACACTGCCAGTATCTGCACTACCACCAGCTACATTACCAGTATCTGCACTACCACCAGCTACATTGCCAGTATCAGCACTACCACCAGCTACACTGCCAGTATCTGCACTACCACCAGCTACATTACTAGCACCAGAGCTACTACCAGTTGATTTATTAGCTTGTGAAGCTATATTACTTGCGTTTTTGACTTGACCATTTTCTGATTTACCAATTTGTTGTAAACCAATTTTAGAACTATTATTTCCAGCCTGTCCTCCCATTTTAGAAGATGACACCATATTGGATTTTTGACCTGCACTTCCACTAAATGGGTTCAAACCTCCACTACTACCGCCAATACCAGCACCACTGGCAGCTTGCCCAGCTTTAGAAGCTGCTTGAACAGCCATTCCAGCACCTGTTGCAGCCATTGTTGCCGTTGCTGCTGCCTGTGTTACCGCCTTAATACCTTGAGCTGCTGTTGATCCTGTTGCAGCACCTGAAATAAATTGCTGAGCCATATTAGGAAGTTGCATTGTAAGCAAAACAAAAACAACGCTACCAGCGATAGCTTTCCAAACCGCAGTATAATTTCCTGAATAATTCCAAGAAGCCCATCCATCTATAATATTGATTCCAGTATTTATTAAAATTTGCATTATAAATAATTTTGCACCAATACCAACAACTAGGATCAAAACTTTGTTAGCAAAGTCTCTTGTCCACTCAGAGCCACCAAACCCCATAAGTAAAACGCCAGCACCAATTAAAATATACATTTCACATAAAGCAACAACTACTAATGCAGATATCCAAGCAAACGATATAATCAAAATAAGACACGCTATCGCATATAAAACACTATCAAAAGGATGAAATATAGAAGAGTTTTTCGTAATAGCATTAGCTATATTAAATCCAACAGCAAAAATATTATTAGGATGCAGTTCTGTACTTGAAGCTGCATTTCTAAAACTTTGAATAATATCCAATGAAAATGTATATGAGTTTTCCATCAACCAAGCATAAATTCCTATAAACAGTATCTGCCTTACAATATGAGCTGCCCACTCTTGAATATCTGCACCCTGTAACCCAAGCTTTATGCTTGATCCAACAAATTGTATTCCTGCTAATATCCAGAATAAATTTTTTGCATATACTAAAACAGAGGTTGCTGTCGTTCTACTTGCTTGTTCATATGGAGAAACTATTGCTCCTAAAAAATCATCCGCAGCATGTGCAGGATAACTGAGAAAAAATAATGATAAAAGCAAAATACAAATTAAATATTTTTTATTTAACATTTAAAAGCCAGCCCCATCATGTAACCCCATATTTTGAGTATTATCGACTAACTGCTTATGAAAGGCATCTTGTGTCGCTTTCCTTGTCTCTTCATTGGAAGCATGATTTGCGCTAATGGTCACATATCCTAAAATAGCCAGTAAAATCACAATAACCGTCAAAAGTAATTTTTTATTTAACATTTAAAAGCCAGCCCCATCATGTAACCCCATATTTTGAGTATTATCGACTAACTGCTTATGAAAGGCATCTTGTGCAGCTTTTTGTTGTTCTGTAGTAGCAGCCGCTGTTGCTAAAGTTTGCCCTAAAGCAATTTGATTTTGATTCATCTTAATTAATTGAGATGTTATTTGCGCTTGAAATTCATTATTTACATTTAATGCGGAGTGCGTACCAACAGTTGCCCTTGAAGAACTTTGTATTTGATCTAATACAGTTTTATCTGAATTAGTTTGATTTTGTTGTTGTTGGTAAAAAGTTTGTAAAGTACTTAATTGATTACCATATACTTGGTGAGCCTGTTGTAATTGTTGTTGCAACTGTGGAAATTGTGAAACTGGATAATTACCAGATTGTAAACGGGTTATTATTTGATTTAAAGAACCGTTAGTTAATGCTTGTTGTTGAGTTAATTGATTCAAATTAGATAAATTATTAGTATTAGAAAACACTTGATTACCAATAGATTGTAATTGTGTAATTTGATTTTGAATTTGCTGCGCCATTGATTGCAACTGATTAGCCCATTGTGCAATCTGTGTTGCCTCTTGAGTGCATGTTGGACACAATGTTACAATTTGAGCTTTACTTATCGCTATATAAAATGGGCTAAAAATCAAAGATAATCCCATAATAAATAGAGTTTTTTTATTAAACATTTGATAACTCCTTTAATGATTGTTTTACTTCTGAATAAATATCTTCAAGAATTTCTGAACAATTTCTTTGTCTTGTCCATTCAATGACCCAATCATCACCATATTGACCTATTAACTTTCTAATTTCGTTAATATTTTCTTTTGAAGCTGCTCCCACAAAAGAAAGTGTAAGATCACCAAAACCAAAATCAATTAATCGACGACCATCTTCATTAACTACATAATATTGCCGTTGTTTTCTTGCTGTACTGATAATATCTAATTCAACATCAGAAAAACCAAATTGTTCATATATTTTACGGTTCGCTTCATTCTTAGCTTCCATATTCGGTAAATAAATCTTTGTTGCAGTTGACTCAATTAGAACATTAACCAATCCTGAATTAATTGCGTCTGCCAAACTTTGAGTTGCTAAAATAACAATACAATTAGCCTTAGCTAATGTTCTCAACCATTCTTCTAATAATTTTCGCATAAATTCATCTTGAAAGAACGTCCATGCTTCATCGATAACGACCATTGAAGGACTACCATCAAGTGACTTTATAAATTTTCTAACTAGATA
The DNA here is from genome assembly GCF_029953305.1 of Commensalibacter nepenthis. Classification (NCBI taxonomy): domain Bacteria; kingdom Pseudomonadati; phylum Pseudomonadota; class Alphaproteobacteria; order Acetobacterales; family Acetobacteraceae; genus Commensalibacter; species Commensalibacter nepenthis. Next base: position 22,239 of record NZ_JASBAN010000003.1, read on the forward strand.
AATCATAACAGGTAAAATAATTTTTTTATCTAGCCTTAGTAAATCTTCCATCTCAAAAACTGTTAATGAAGCATTATCTAAACCATCTATATCTGCATCTAAGAGATGTCCTGCTACATTACCTAATGTGTAATATGCCATAGCCTCTCTTATTCGTTCAGCTTGAACTGCGGAACAAAAACTAGTAATTGTTCTTTCATTTTTAGGAGCCATTACTAACTGTTCAATAGCTTGCTCAATATGCTTCATCTCATTTGGTAAAACATCATTTTGCATTTGCAATATACAACAATTCGCAACCCACTCTATTGCCCATAATTTATCAGCTAAAGTTTCTAAATCTGTTAATGGTGCAAATGCAAGTTGAGAATTTTCTGAACCAACTTCATAATGCCTCGCGCCAAAACGAGGATTAATTGCATTAACTAATGGAAATAAACTGTTCCCTTTATCAAAACAGCATATTTTAGCATTATTGTAACGTTTATACTGAGCAACAATAAAAGCAATTAATGAAGATTTACCTGATCTAGTTGGACCAAGTATTAAAGTATGTCCTAATTGCCCTGTATGTAAATTAAAGCGATAAGGCGTACTTCCTGTAGTAGCAGCCAAAGCTAAGGGAGGGCTATTTGGCGGAAAATAATCACAAGGACACGTTTCTTTACCAGCCCAAACTGACGCCAAAGGAAGCAAATCAGACAAATTAAGGGTATGAATAATTGGTCGTCTTACATTTTGATAAGTATGTGCTGGTAATGAACCAAAATAAGCTTCAACAGCATTAATTGTTTCTATTCTACCTCTAACACTACGCCTATTCATCTCGTTAATTATTTTAACAGCATTATCTTCTACAATATCCCTATCTTTACCCATTAAAATTATAACAGGTGTATAATAACCAAAAGTAACCATTCCGCCTTCGGCTTGTGACAAAGCATTTTGCGCCTCATTTGCCATAATTAAAGCGTCTTCGTTAATTGATCCGCCTTGTGTTTTAAACACTTGAGAAAAAAAACCTCTTGATTTCATTTTCCAAGCTTTTCTATAACTATTAAGTTCATTAACAGCTTGATGCGTATCAAGAAAAATAAAGCGTGATGACCATCTAAAAGAAATAGCCATCCCCTCTAACATATCCATTAATCCAGGATATGATTCCACTGGAAAACCTTCTACCGCAATACAATAGATAAAATTATCACCAATTTTAGGTGTTGCTCCCCCCCAAAATTCATCATTTACAATATAAGAATCAAGATATGCACCATATTTAGGAATATTGATTGCAGTCGAATCTCCACAAAGACAAAACGACAAATAATTTACTAAATGATCTCTAAATATCTCTTTTCCTTCGCTATTTATAAATGAATAGCTTTCTAATCTATTCATCTTTAAAACAGTAGATAAAGAGCCTTGAAGGTCTGCAATTGCTTGTTTAAAGCTTTTTAATAGTTTTAAACCAACATCTGTTTCTTTTTGATCGTCATCATATAGATAATCAACAACTTTTGAGTTTCTTCTCAATGGCGGTTTATATTGAACAATTAAAACTTGTTCGGTGATAAACAGAGAACCTTTATTTTCAAACTGTAATCTTCTTTCTTGATCAATTGCAGCAGTAATGGGATCAGTAAAAAAAGACTTATCTGGGGCTGGATAATGAGGGGCTGGTATTCTAGCACTATCAAACCAACACGCCCAACCACTGCCTAATCTTGAAAGAGCATCATTCACAATAGCTGTTTGATAGTTGCGCTCATAGTTAGAAGCTGCCCCCATATCTTCACCATGATATACCCATCCAGCTATTAAAGAGCCATCTTTACATAAAACGACCCCACTATCTATAAGTGCTGCCCAGTTTAATAGGTCAGCCAAACCTTTAATTTTCGAACGATACTCTTTTAGATTTAACATATATTTAGTCTTTTTTAAAAATTACATGAAGGCTTAGAACGTGGGTAATAATACCCTTTGTATTTAATTGACTTAAAATAAATACCAATCATAAAAGGGTCAGATTTTGCCATCATTCGTAAACAAAATATTCCTGTAATCCACATGAAAATTGAAACAACAATAGCTATTAAATTCATAGAGGTAACAGCCAATCCGACAGTTGCCATTATAAGCAGCAAAACAGGCTTTCTTTCACCACCCATAAGTAAATTAGCCCTGTGCAATGCTCTATAAATAGGAGTATGACGAAGACTATTATTCATTAGAAAAATACTGCCCCATTTGAGAATAAACTTGAGTAAACACTGGTTGCTAAGGCAACAAGAGCAATAATTAAAACCAGATACACAATACGTCTGGTAAACTCTGATACTTCACCACCCCAAATTAAGGTTGCACCAGCAGCGACAATACCGATAATACTTACAGCATAAGCAACAGGGCCATCCATACTCTGCATTACTGTTTGCAATGGTGTCTCCCAAGGAAGCGAGCCACCACCACCAGATGAAGCTGCATATACAGTTTTTGAACGTAGCAACATTAAAAATGAAGCTAGAAAAACAGCATTACGTTTAGTAAATATTTTTTTCATTTATTCTTATTATCCTTTTAAACAAATTTGTTTTTACATAAATTACGGGTTATGTATTTCCCATCCTTAAAGCCATCTACACTAATAATATGTGAGATGGTTCTGCCTTGTTTTGTTTTTGTAATATTAATAACCAAACCTATTGCTTCCGCTATCAAAGCGTTCATAGGATTTGGAACAACCTCAAGGCATAACTGTTCTAGTCTTAATAAAGCCCCTAATTCACCTTTATTCGCATGAATTGAAGCAAACCCACCAGGATGATCTGTTGTCCAAGCCTTTAATAATGTATGAGCTGATCCGTCTCTAACCTCACCAACATCAATACTGTCTGGTCTAAGTCGTAAAGAAAGCTTCAATAAAGCAAGCAATGAAACATGAACTGAGGTCTGTAACATTTTACAGTTATCTGCAACTCGCTTTAGCTCTGCTGTATCCTCCATAATAATTCTTCTATTATTTGGGAAAATAGATACAGCATGGCTTATACAGGTATTTAATAAAGTTGTTTTCCCTGATCCTGTACCACCAGCAACCAAAATATTATCTTTTTGTTGTATTCTCGAACATATAATATCTCTGTCTTCTTCTGACATAATACCTGATTTAATATAATCATCGAATGTTACGACTTTTGAGGTATGCCTACGGATACAAAAAGAAGGTTTTTTAACGACAGGGGGTAAAACACCAGCAAAACGAGAAACACCATCAATAGGCATTACGGCTTCAACAATAGGTTGTTCCTCTGTTGCAAACCCTTTCCAAAAGGCTGCCACTGATTTAATTGCTGCTGCTGCTTGGCTTTCTGGTAATTTTCCTATTTTTTCCATAGGAAAACCAAGACGCTCAACCCACAAAAAGCCATCGTCATTTAATATGATTTCTGTAACGTTATCCTCAAACAAAAGATTAATTACGTCTTGACCAAATTCTCGACGCATTTTCTGAATTAATCTTTGATGTTGTAAAGCTAATGGTTCTTGAGATTGCATATAACTATCTTTTGTTATCAATTTTATTGATAAAAAAATAGTTATAAACATTTATTTAAATAAAGCAATAGTTTTTTTAAAAAAATAATTATATTTAGTTAATAATTATTGCTTTATTTATTTTTTAAATCGATCAGTTCGACCTGTTGGTAGTTTCTCTTGAACTGTTCTAAAATCTTTAGGTTTATCTTTCAACATTTCTTCTAAAGTTTTATTAAACAGTAATACAGAAAATTCCTCTGCTTTATTAATACTGATTCCTACTTCTGCACGCTCGACTTGAGATATGAATGATTTGCTAGTTTTACATTTAGCAGCAACCTGCGCTTGAGATACTCCTAACATATTAATACGAAATCTTCTAAAATTATAAGCATAAGTAAATAATGCATAAGATGGTGCTTGTTTCATAAATTTCACAAAATATTGAGTAAAAAACATTGTTAATCTATAGTTAAATAAAACTATCTTCAACATAAAATTAACTATTATTAACTCTATAAAAACGAGGTTATTTTATGTTCCTTTTTATAGAACATAAAATATAAAAAATAACTATTGGCAAAAAATAAAATTTTTATTATAACTAGATTAGTTTATTAATCAAAATAAGGTTTTGTATAGATGAAAATACTCATAAAAAAATAAAAACCTTGTCACTATGAATGACAAGGTTTCTAACAAACGTTTTCCTTTAAACCTAACGACCAAGCTAATTTTAAAGAAAAAACGACATATAATTTATATATATATATAGCCTATTTAAAATTAAAAATCAATATGTAAATTAAACTAAATGTCGCTTTTTCTTTGTTAGCTTCAAAGAGCAAAAGCAATGACCATTTTTAATGATTCTTTACCAACCAAAACAAATATTAATTATATATTAGATCGTGTCGCTGATAATTTTCATCTTAATGATGCAGACTTATCTTTTATTCGTTTTTTATTAAGAAATTTAAAACAAGAAAAAATAAAACTTAACCAATTTATAATTAGCCCAAGCAACGACTATATTAAAAGAAATTTATCTAAATCTATATCAACCATACAAAGACGCATTAGAAAACTCGTTGATAAAGGTCTTATTATTTACAAACGCAGCCCTATTGGTCGCAGATTTGTAAATAATAAAAATACATATGGTTTTGATTTATCACCTTTATTTTATCGTTACAATGAATTCTTATCTTTAACAAAAAAAGCTAATGATGAATATCACATTGCGAAAGGTAATATTTTACAAAATGATACTCAAAAAAACGAAGAAAAAACAAATTTTCAATTACCCTTAATTGCAAAAAAAACGACAGAAAACTTATCCACACAATCTATAAAAATGACCTCTATGGTGGTCAAAAATGACCACCTAACATATAATAACAACAAATTTAAAAAAGAAATTAAAAATAAAGAAAAAATAATTTTATTTATGCAACAAATTGGATATAAATCTTTTTATAATCAATCTGATTTGTTTAAACTCATAGGAATAGATCAATTTAATTCTTGGAATGATGTATTAGCCACTAGTAAATCTCTTTTGATACTCTTACAAATCCATGAAAAGAAAATTAACAGTCTTTTTGCACAGTATGATTGCTTTGAAGTATTCATTATTTCATTTTTGACAGCAATTAAATACGAAAGACAACAAATTACAGATGTTAATAAATTTATTAATCAATTTTTTTACCATACCTATATAGATTTACATAAAGAAATATATAAATATATACATAAATATTGATGTATTTAAGTAGGAAAATAAATGAAATTAATTATTGCAGAAAAACCAAGCGTTGGACGAGCCATTGCAGAAAGTCTTGGCGTAATAACTTCAAATAAAACTCATATTGAGTGTAAAAACAATCATACTGTTATATGGTGTTTTGGACATTTATTTGAACTTGCTTCTCCCGAATTTTACTTAAATAAAGAAAGTAAAATTTGGTTAAAAGAAGATTTACCGATTTTTCCTGATAATTGGCAATTATTACCTAAACCAGCATCTAAAACACAATTAAAATTAATAGGTGATTTACTTAAAAAATCAGATTTAATTATTCATGCTGGTGATCCTGATCGAGAGGGACAACTGCTTATTGATGAAATTTTAGATTATTTTCATAATAAAAAAATAGTAAAAAGATTTTGGTGTAGCACACCAGATCAAAGGTCAATAACAACCGCATTAAATAATTTAGAACCAAATGAAAAATATAAATCATGGGGTAAATCCGCATATGCTAGAGCATTAGCCGATTGGCTTATTGGTATGAACCTTACAAGAGCCAATACACTTGCTTTTAAAGAGCGTGGAGGACGTGATTTAATTGTTATAGGCAGAGTTAAGACCCCCACACTTAACCTTATCGTAGAACGTTGTAATCAAATAGAAAACTTTAAACCAATTCCATATTTTAAAATTAAGGCAATTTTTGATTATAAAAATCATAAATTACATACATTATTTAAACCAAAGGAAGATCAAAAAGGTTTAGATCAAGACGGACGATTAATTGATTTAGATGTTGTAAAAACAATTACTGCTACGGTTAAATTAGAATCTAAAGGAATAATTTCAAATAATCGTCATGAAAAAAAATCAATAGGGCAGCCTAAAGGATTATCTGGTGCTGGTTTAGGAAAAATTGCTTTCAATTTGTATGGTTATTCTGCCCAAAAAACACTTGATTTATCTCAAGCCTTATATGAGAAAAAAGTCACTTCATATCCTAGAACTGACTGTGAATTTTTATCTGAAAATCAATACCAGGAATCAAAAGAAATAATCGATATTATTGCTAATATTCCTCAATATAAAGTTATTATTGATAATGCTGATTTAACGATTAAATCCAGTATATGGAATGATAAAAAAATAACCGCCCATCATGCAATTATTCCTACTTTTCATTCGTTCAATATCGATATATTGTCAAAAGACGAAGCTAATTTATATGATATTATTGTCAAAAATTATATTTCCCAATTTTATCCTAAGCATGAGTATAATTTACAAACTATTACTATTACGTGTGGTGGTTACGATTTTGGTACTAGCGTAAAAACTATTTTACAATCTGGTTGGAAATCAATTTTTGAAAATGATGAAGTCGAAGATCAAGAGCAACTAGAAGATCAAGAATTAACTCTTGATGTTCTGGTTGATGATCCTGTTTTATGCTCAGAAATTAACTTTTCTGATGAGAAGACAAAGCCCCCTGCATATTTTACAGACTCTAGTATCATAGAGGCAATGATTAACATACATAAATATGTTTCTGATGAGTATAAGAAATATTTGAAAGAAACAGATGGTATTGGAACTATTGCAACTAGGGCAATGATAATCGAAGAATTATCAAAAAAAGAGTATATTGAACGACAAGGAAAAGGTAAAAAATCAAAAATTATAGCTACAAACCTTGGTAAACAATTAATAAATAGTGTTAGCGGTAATATTAAAGAACCTGCTATTACCGCAGTATTGGAAAGACACTTACAATCGATACAAGATGGTTCTGGAGAAATTGAACCATTTTTAAATCGGCAAAAGGAATTTGTCATTAAAGAACTAGAAAGGGCATTTGATCCTAATAGACAAAATGTTATTGAGATTATTCCTTGTCCTGATTGTGGAGCTGATTTGATCAGACGTACAGGGCAAAAAGGTAAAGGTAAAACAGCAACAAAATATGATTTTTTTGGGTGTTCTGGTTATCCTAAATGTAAATCTAGTTTTAAAGTTTCTAAAGATGGGCAACCTGAATATTAAAATATGTAAATATGTATTTATATATATAAATAATTATGTTAATACATATATTAATCAATGAAAATATTAAAGTGACATTAAAAAATGAGAGGCTGATAAACAAATGAATATCCCTGATGGTCATAAGCAAGAAATCATGCAGAAGTTTGAAGAAAGTTTTTTTGCTAGAAAAAATATTGTAAAAAATCTATCAGATGGAGATGGTGCTGAATATTTTTTTGGCATGTTAGATTTGATAAATTCTCTTACAGAAGATCAAAAATTACATATCATTGATAAAGTAGACATTTATACTCTAACTATATTTGCAGAAACAGACAATGCAGAAAAAGTTTATCTGCATATGCTTAAACAAGTTAAAAAATTTTCTCCAAAATCTATAATATCTGCGGGGTTTTTCTTCATACTTTGTTCAAACGAAACTATAACTAATAAAGTATTAAAAGAAACTTTAAAAGTATTGGACAGTTCTGATACTTATATTTTTACACTTATTGCAGAA
>NZ_JASBAN010000004.1 GCF_029953305.1 Commensalibacter nepenthis
ACGCCTTGAGTTAGACGTTGTAGTGTTCTCAGACGATCAAAGCAAATATGTATTTGGCAATAGCCTGCCTGTGCGCGCTCCAGCAGGGTCTGGGATGAATGATAATGCTATCCTCTCCGTATGGGGGTTAAAAGTCCAACATAATGTCGTGCAAGCAGGGGCAAAGGTTAAGGATTATAATTATCGCACTGCCAATGCTACTCAGAATAGCGAGACGGATAGTTGGCAGCCCGATAATACGACTTATGGTATTCCCTATCATTATGGGGATCGGTATTTACAAAGAGGTGCAGACATAGACCCCGACATTGAAACAGGGTCTTTCCATGCAAGGCTGCATAATGAGCGTTATAAGAATGGTAAGATCCGTATTTATGGCACGACTAATGATCCATCCCTTTACCCTGGGAAGGTCTTAGATCTTGAGGGAGGATCAACAGATCCAGCGTTAAAAGATGGGTTCCTGATTGTCTCTACGACCAATAAAGGGTCAAGGGATGGCAAATATGAGATGTCTTTTGAAGCCATTCCTTATAGCGATCAAGTGGGGTTTAGGCCTAAACTGTTAGAACGTCCTCATATTGCTGGCACCATTCCTGCCAGAGTAAGCAGCACGGAGAAGTTTGATACTTACAGTCATATTGATGAGATGGGACGCTATAAGGTTTATTTTGATTTTGACCTTGATACATGGGACAAAGGTAAAGAAAGCCTGTGGGTGCGACTAGCTAAGCCCTATAGTGGCGGCACTTATGGCTTTCACTGGCCGTTACTTGATGGAACAGAGGTGGCGATTGCCTTTGAAGATGGTGATCCAGACAGACCCTATATTGCCTATGCCTTGCATGATTCAAGCAATGGGGATCATGTCACTATTCAGAATTATAAACGTAATGTTTTAAGAACCCCATCAAATAATAAGCTGCGGATGGAGGATGAACGGGGCAAAGAACATATCAAGCTCTCTACGGAATATGGAGGAAAGACCCAGCTTAATATGGGGCATCTCGTGGATAGTTCTCGTCAGAAACGAGGAGAAGGCTTTGAGCTGAGAACCGACAAATGGGGGGCTATTCGAGCCAATAATGGGATTTTTATTAGTGCAGATGGACGGCAAAAGGCCAGTTCTACGTCACTGGATATGATCGAGGCCACAGGACAGCTTAGTGCAGCTTTAAACCAAGCCAAGCAGCTTAGAGAAGCAGCTGATGCGTCTAAAGCGACTGGGTTGGATACATCGAACCTGATGGCGTTAATTGAGGGGGCTGTCACGGCATTACAACAAGCTAGTGTGCTCATCTCAGCCCCAGCAGGCATTGCTCAGATCACGCCATCCACGATCCAACATAATGCAGGACGCAATGTTATTACCACAGCGGGGAAAGATGTTAGTCTTAACGCCAAGAATAACGTTACAATGGCAGCATCAAACGAAGTATCGCTATTTGCCCACAACAAAGACCTCAGAGCCGTCGCTGGGTATGGAAAAGTTGAACTCCAAGCCCAAACCAACCAAATGAACCTCGATGCTAAAATGGATATTCAAATTACATCCCATGATGGGAAGTTAACGCTTTACTCACCCAAAGAAATCAACCTTGTCTGTGGGAAGAATAGCTTCATCCATATGAACCCCGACCAAATCATCATCAATGCACCCGACCACATCATCCATAAAACCGCCGTGGTGCAGAAACAAAGTGTGGGATCAATGCCTCTCAATATTCCGCCTCTGCCAATTCCAATAGGGGATTTTGATGAACAATTTATATTAACAACGGATGAAGGAGATATTTTATCAAATACGCTTTACACCATAAAATTAGAGGATGACACTTTAATGCAAGGTATATCAGATGAATTGGGTAAAACTGATCGCATTAAAACCAATCAACCGCAAAAGTTAAAAGTATATTTAGGACATATTGGATAAATAGATATGACAGGAAGAACCGCAACCACAAATAGAGATCCTAATAGCTCTCAAACAGCTGTATTTGAAGTCAGATATACTAAAGCAGCTGATAAGACAGGATGGTTATGGATAAAATTAGAAAATGATCCTGAACCAACAGTAAAAAAAACTGTTTCTGAATATACAAAGGTAACTATTCAAAAAAAAGAAGGTGGAAGAACTTATTTCTTAATTCAAGAAGGAAGATATGCCAACCAAGTTGGTAGTTTAAGCGATGCAAATGTTAGTAAATGTCTTATTCCATTTAAACGAGGAAATGGTGCAGTATTAAATGTAAAAAAAATAGGAAGAAAAATAGAGAAGTCTCCTTTTTTTCCAAGACCTTATAATCAATTATTTTCTACATTGAGTTTTAATGGAAAAACAGCAAGAATTACGATTGATTCAGATGTTGATTTTGAAGAAAGAAATCCAGCAAGCCCAAATAATGGAAAAATATTACATTCAAAACCTTTACCTGATGGGAAATATAAGATTTTAGCTCCTACATATTCAGGAAATCCAGATTTCACTATAGGGTATAGAGCAGCTTATCCTAATTTAAAAGCTGATACAGTATGGTTTCATATTGAGTATGCACCCACATATAATAGTAATTTTGTACATGTAGGTAATTTATCAGAAGGATGTATTACCTGTTACGAAATATCTAAATGGAATGATTTATATGATTATTTGATTACAAATAGATTAGATTCAAAAGGTAAGTATATTGGAACTTTGATTATAGGATAATAAATTGAGAAAATATATTAACTTATTAATATCATTAATTTTAATAATAAATAACTATTTTTTCTGCATTAAAATAGCTTATGCTAATCCAGATTTTTACTCTAAAAATATACAAGATTTAACATTTTTGAATGATAAGATTACTTCATTTATTAGTAATTATAATAAATATTATCGAAGTAATGTAAAATCATCTTCATTTGATATCAGGACAGTATTACCTAAATGTATAACACCATTAAAGTTACAATGGACGAAATCTATATTTGTTCCAGAAGTTTATAAATTAAAAGATAATCATTATTATATACGAGTTACTTGTAATAAAAGTGTTTTAAATAAAAGGTGGGATACATATATATTAACAACAAGAGATGAAAAAGACTTTAAATAGTTATTTTCTTATATAAAGCTAAGTTGATTTTTTATAAACTAAAATAATCCACCATCAATTAATTTTAATTGTGGTGAGCTTTTTCTCTCGTTTATTATTAAAATTTCAACAACTTATTAAATAATATCAGAATAGTGAATGTAAAGTTTAGAACTGAGAATTCTCAGTTATTATTACAAGAAAGTAAACTAATATAATGCCATGGATTAAATTTGATACAAATCAACGTATTCGAGGTGTAATTGCATTAAATAATGTCCAGAAACATCAATGCCATGAACTTATCAGATTGTTAGGATATGGTGATTTAAATAATGTTGCTAGAACATTATTTAGAGACAATGACAATGTTCGTATTGATATGCAAGGAATAACAACTAATCAAGAATTTAATATACAAATACAAATAGGTAATGACTCTGTTGCAGCCGTATTGGTTAGTCAAAATATTAATATAGCAAATATAGGAGAACAAAATGGATTGGCTCATGCAATTAGATCTGCTTTAACAGCCAGTGTAGAAACAGCTACAATATGGCGTATTACCCCACCTCTTTAGAACGCTAGTTTAATGTATTAAGTTATTTTGTCTATAAATTAGAATTTTAAATGAGTTTATAAACAAATTTTAGTTTTAATGAGTATTTAAAACTATTAATTACATATTACTGTATTTTCCTATGAAATTTAAATTCTATCATACTGACTTTTCTTCCTTTTTTGATAGCTTTCCATTCTATTGTCCAATAGTCTTTATTTGATAGCTCTTTAATTGCTGGCTCTATGATTTTTCGTCTTAACTCAGCAAAACTTCTTTGATGTGTTGGAGTGCTTTCCATTGCATGATGAAAAGTATCAACAGATATTTTAATCCATCTCCATCCGTCTTGATCTGCTTGTTTGTGTTGTTCAAGGATTTCTAAAAGTCGCCAAGAATGAATAGAGCGTAAGGCGCATGCTTGTTGTAATTTATATTTAGTGAAGTGGCTTTGTAACTCAAACAAATATGGAAAAAGAAGTTCACTAAATTTAAAACGCACATAACCTTCTGTATCAAAGTAATCATAGCCAACTAGCCATCTTGTTGTTCTAACACCAATAGATTTATCTTTTTCGATTTGCCAAGTGATGTAACGATTAAATATATTTTTAGTAGCTTCTTTTAATTGTCTATATGCTACAGATGGCGTGACTTCAAATATTTTAGAAAATTCTTCAGCTCTTAATTCAACAAAATCATTTTTACCATTTAACTGAGCTAATCCTGCGAATAAAATACGTTTTTCTGCTAATGATAAACCTTGTCCTGCTTTAGTTACTATATTAGCTATAACAATGTTTTTGTTTAATAAATTATTCAATTGTGCCATCTTTGAAGTAGATATATTTTCTGAACGAATTTAAATATTTTTATATAAATGTGCAATAGTTTTTTTTTGGCACATTTTATCTTGTGGATTTAACTTCAAAAAAAGCACATTTAACTTCAAAAAAAGCACATTTAACTTCAAAAAAAGCACATTTAACTTCAAAAAAAGCACATTTAACAAGCTGTAATCTTAGAGAAATAAGGGGTACAGCTTACCTAAAACTCTTTAAAACTCTTTAAAAAGAATTTAAAAAGCAAAACCAATTAAAATTTTTGTGGATAACTAATAAAATTAAATGAAATTTAAAACCTACTTTTAAAACATTTTTTTATATGTTTAGTTATTATGCTCAAAGAGAATTAAAATAATATATTCCTAAAACGTTCTCAAAATGTCATAGAAACGTTTTAAATGATTTTATAAAAATCCATTATAAAAACAGTTAAAGCTATTCTACAAGGATATATGAGCGTTTTAAGAGTATGTAAAATCAACTTCAATCTTTATTTCCTAACCAACGTTTTACATCTTCAGGATTGGGTGTAGGCGTAAAATGTATTTTCTTTCCCTTAAAAACAGGACGAGCTGATTTTGATTTAGAGATTAGCTCTACTGGTTCTAAAATCATTTTTTCCTCTGTTTTTATTTTTTTAGAAGATGAGGATGTAAAGATAATTAGTGTCTGACCAATATATTTATTACATAACTGAACAAAATTAGCATAGCTACAATTCAAAATAGAATGATGCTTCTGCCAAATTGTTCTCTTAGGAAATGCTTTTAATAAATCTTGTTCTATTTCTTCTTTTAATGAAAAAAATATTACCCGAGACGAACCCCAACTTTTCTTATTTTCCATATCGTTAAATCCCTTATTTAAACTCATCCATTTTTGTAGATTCTTCTTTATTCTTTAATATTTTTCAAGATTATTATCAAAATTCAAGTTTCAGTTTTCCAATCTTAAAGAATCTCGAAGAATCTTATAAAATTACGTGGCAAGATGTGTAAATGTAATACATTTACTAAACTTATTCGCATTTCATGCTCAACGTTTTATGGATAAAGACACAAGAAAATTATAAAAACTAAGAATAGTTTAATTCCTCAAATTTTATGAAAAGCATCAAAATTTGAAGGAATATTTTTAAAATGATCTTGTTGTAAATTACAAATCAGAATAATCTTTATCAAATTGTAATTATTTTTATTCATTAATTAAAAAGATGAGGTTGTGTTATGGGGATGTTTGATGTTGTTGACGGGGCAACCAAGGCACTTTTGACTGGTAAAGGTTTAGGGGTTTCTGGGTCTGGTCATAATCGCTATCATCTTTCCATATCAGGCTGTCATTCCCCTATTGATATTCAGGATTTTCAAGGGCAGGAGTGTTTAAGCACTCCTTTTTCTTATCAGATCAACTTTACCTCTATTGAGCCCAACATCACTCCTCAAGATGTCTTAAACTGCCCTGCCAAGTTCTTCTTTCAATCTCCCACAGATTTAGAGCCTCAGAGACGGGTTTACGGGGTAATTACAGGCTTTGCAAAGCTAAGTAGCTCCAAAGATCAAACGACTTATGGCGTGACGTTAGAACCTCGGTTAGCTCTGTTACGCAAGACCCAATATACCTCCATCTTTCAAAATCAATCTATTCCTCAAATCGTTGAAAAAGTCCTTCGAGGCCGTCATGGCTTTGAAGGTCAAGATTTCCATATGGATCTAAAGCATACCTATCCTGCTCATGAACAAGATATGCAATATAAAGAAACGGATTTTGACTTTGTCGCACGTAAGCTCGCATGGGATGGGATTTGGTATCGCTTTGATATGGATACTAGACTTGAGCTAGACGTGGTGGTCTTCTCGGATGACCAGACCAAGTATGTCTTTGGCAATAGTCTTCCTGTGCGCAATCCTGCGGGTTCTGGCATGAATGATAATGCCATACTCTCTGTATGGGGCTTATCTGTCCATCATAACGTGGTGCAGGCTGGGGCTAAAGTGAAGGACTATAACTACAGAACCGCTAATGCCACCCAAAATAGCCAGACCGATGAGTGGCAGCCCGATCAGACCACTTATGGGGTGCCCTATCATTATGGGGATCGGTATTTAGAAAGAGGTGCTGACATAGACCCCGAAATCGAAACGGGGTCTTTTCATGCAAGGCTACATAATGAACGCTATAAAAATAACCAAGTCAGAATTACAGGCACAACCAATGATCCCTCACTTTATCCTGGAAAAGTTCTTGATCTTGAAGGGGGATCAGAAGATCCAGCCTTGAAATATGGCTTTTTAATTGTCTCTACGACCAATAAAGGCTCAAGAGATGGTAAATATGAGATGAGTTTTGAAGCTATTCCTTATAGCGATCAAATAGGGTTTAGACCCAAGCTCCTTGAACGTCCGCATATTGCAGGGACTATTCCAGCCAGAGTCAGCAGCACAGAGAAGTTTGATACCTATAGCCATATTGATGAGATGGGACGCTATAAGGTCTATTTTGATTTTGACTTAGATACATGGGATAAGGGGAAAGAAAGCCTGTGGGTTCGGTTAGCAAAGCCCTATAGTGGGGGCACGTATGGGTTCCACTGGCCGTTACTGGATGGGACAGAGGTTGCCATTGCGTTTGAAGATGGCGACCCAGACAGACCCTATATTGCCTATGCCTTGCATGATTCAGCGAATGGGGATCATGTCACCATTCAGAACTATAAAAGAAACGTTCTGAGAACCCCGTCAAATAACAAGATGCGGATGGAGGATGAACGGGGTAAGGAACATATCAAACTCTCGACTGAATATGGCGGTAAGACCCAGCTCAATATGGGACATCTTGTCGATAGCTCCAGACAAGAGCGTGGACATGGGTTTGAATTAAGAACGGATAAATGGGGCGCATTACGTGCTGGGGCAGGTTTGTTTATCAGCACGGAGACAAGAGCTACTGCCTCATCAACACAACTTGATATGAAAGAAGCTAAAAGCCAACTTCAATCCGCTCAACAACTTGTTGAATCTTTGAGATCAGCAGCCGAACTTGCAAAGGCAGAATTGGCTGATCTACAGACCCAAAAAAAGCTTTTAGATGAGAATATTAATGAGCTTAAAAAATCTGGCATCTTGATGTCTGCCCCTGGAGGAATAGCACAGACCACGCCTGAGAGTATAGAACTTGCTGCGGGACAGAATGTCATTACAGCTGCGGCTGGAAACCATGATACGAGTATTTTGGGTAAGATTACGATGGCAGCGGGAAAATGTATCAGCCTGTTTGCCCAAAGCACTGGGATTAAGATCTTTGCGTCCAAAGGGAAAGTTGAGGTGCAAGCCCAAGGGGATGAGATGGATATCGAGGCCCTCAAAGACATCACCATGAAATCCAGCACAGGCAAAGTCCTGATCGCTGCGAAGAATGAAATCATCTTAACGGCAGGCTCAGCTTATATCCGTATCGGTAACTCCCAAGTCGAAATCGGAGCGCCAGATCATATCCTCCTTAAAACAGCCGTCGTTCAAAAACAAGGTGCCGCTTCTATGGCCTCCCAGTTCAATACATGGCAAACAGGGAAGTATGAATTAACTCCACAAGTTTCTTGGAGAGGGTCTGGTAAAGGCGTTTTGGGTAAAAAAGCATTGTTGCAAAGAGAAACGGGCGATCAAAAGGTAACAACTCAAGCTAATGGTCAAGGCGATAAGCAAAATAGTGATTTCTTAGAAAATATCCATATGAAATTATTTGATAAATAGGGGGATGTCAATGTCAGTAACCACAACAATTATTCCTGTTCATCCAACTACGGATGAGAATGGTAAACGAATTTATCAATGTTCAATGGTACCAAAAGGTTCAGGGCAGATTCATCAAATCCAGCATTCTTTAATTATTCCTGTGATCTTTGTGCCAGGGATTATGGGGAGTAATCTTGTTGATAATAAAGATAAAAATGTTTGGAATGGAGATTCTACGGCAAGTTTAGTTTGGAATTGGCGAACGGCTTCTGCTGAGGAGAGAAAGAAGAAACTCCGCCCTGATTTAGCAAAATTAAAAGAAAGCAAAGATTTAAAAAAGGATAAAGGGTGGGGTGAGCCTGGTCAGTCTTTTTATCTTAAGAGCTTAAAATGGTTGCAAGCGAATTTAAATGATTATGATAGTTATAATCAGAAAACAGGAGAACGTTTTTTGATGCAAAATGGGGATGCGCAAAAAATCTTATCTTCTGAATATAGTGAAATACAATTAGAGGATTATTTCTTTAAATATAGTTTAGATACAGAGGATGTGCAGCATAGTTATAATTTTGATTTTCCTGTCTATGCATGTGGATATAATTGGTTGGATGATAATAAAAACTCTGCAGAGTTTTTACTAAAAAGAATTCAAGATGTTTTAAAAATTGAAAAACAAAATGGTCCAACTTTGGATAAAGTTATTATTGTAACGCATTCAATGGGTGGGCTGGTGACACGCTATTGCTCAGAAATCTCTGGAGGTAAAGATAAAATCCTTGGAGTTGTGCATGGCGTGATGCCTGCCACGGGGGCGGCTGCAGCCTATACCAGAATGAAAACAGGCAATCCTAACTTTAATTATAATCCAATAAATGCAATAACGAATCAAGTTCTTGGATCAACTGGAACAGATATGTCTGTGGTAATGAGCCAAGCACCTGGCAGTTTAGAGCTTCTTCCTTTTAAAGAATATGGAGAGGGTACGGAATATAAACAATGGTTAAGAATTAGGAATGAGCAAGGAGAAATTAATTTTTTACCCAAAGCAGATCCTTTTGCAGAAATCTATACAACAGATGAATGGTATGGATTATTTGAAGAACCGATGGTTAACCCAAAAGGAATAGAAGTGGAATATAGGACTGAAAAAATACAGTTTTTAAATAACATGTCTACTGTTGAAGATTTTCAAAATCTTCTTAAGAATAAATATCATTCTAATAGTTACGTTTTTTATGGAAAAAGTAATGATTATAAGGCGTATGGGTATGCAACGTGGGATTCTCAACAATTTTATAGGCAATATTGGCTTGAAAAAGCCCCTACAGATGGTGTTAAAAAAGTTGGTGGGGCGGTAAAACAACCCAGCAAAAAATATGATTATTATAAATATTATGAAATATCAGATCCAAATGTTGAAGGGGATGGAACGGTTCCCTTTATATCAGGAATAGCCCCCAAAGGAAAATTTGGGGTCAAATGTATTCGCTATTTAGAAACCGATCATCAAAATGCCTATAATGTTAAAACGTCACAACTATTTACCCTTTGGTCGATCGTACAGATTGTTAAGCAAGTGACATGCCAATGACAACTCTATTCTCTCGTAAGCGATTATTAATAATTGGTTTTATTATCATTATTATAGGCCTTCTTTTATATCGTTTTTACCCCTTTCAAGCAGGATATACGCCCATGTCTGAAATCAAACACAACCCTTATACCCAAAACCTAACCCCCCGTTGTGTAGGGCGGTTTTTAATTGATATCCCTGCTGAGTTTATCTCAGGAACTACGAATGATAAACCTACACAGGATCAAATAAATCAACATCAACTTTTTTCTCAACCCATGACAGAAAAAGAGTTTAACACTCAATTATGGATGAGAGAGGAGGAATTAAAAGATGATAAAAAACATGTTTTTGTAAAATCAGAGGATAAACCTTATTTAAAAGAAACCTATCCTTTGAAAGATGGTCGAAAAGGAGTTGTTTTTAATCATAATGAAGGAGTTGGTAATAAAGATGCTTTAAGAGAATTAGAAGGTCATCTATTTAGTAATAATGTTGGGATTATTTTAAAAATTAAAGCAACAGTTGTTGATGATCCACGTTATGAGCGAGATAGAAGAGTTTTTAAATTTGTTACTGACCTTCCCCAAAAACGTAATGAGATTCAGTCTTTGCTCTCTCGAATGGAGGGATGGGATAATCTTCATCCCCCACAAGGCAAAGGAACCTGTTATCAAAATGTGTTTATCAAAGGCCCCGCTGGGGATTATGAATATGCAGGTAACCAATATTTTTATAAAAATAATAAAGAACTTAATATTACCATCGAATATGATACAGATATTCATTCTAAAGATACCATGTTAGGGCGATCTTCAGAAATTAAGCAATATGCTTCTGAGGCTCCTGAAGGAAAAATAATTCGCTTTTCAAAACGGGATACGGATTATATTCATGCGGAAGAATTTTTAGCCTCAGGAAAAAATGAACAAACAGGGAAAACGGAATATACATTCATTTTAAGAATGAATGAAATGAATGGCACGCCTCAAACCCCTGCAATTACCATAACATTACAGAATAACGATGTTATCTCTGAAAAAGATGCGCTTGCCATTTGGGACGCCATTATTCCAACATTAAAACCTAGAACCGAGGCGTATTGATAATTTAAACGCTCGTTTGATGAATTTAATATTTTTTTCATAAATTAAATGATTCAACGAGTTTACGGATCAATGTAAATTATAATGAGTTTTTGAACTATTTATTTGTAAAAATTACAATATCATTATTAAGATCGTAAGATACATTGTAGTCAGGAAGTTCATTTGTTGCGACTAAGGACTTGATACCTATTCTGAAGTTACGAATAGGTTCTGTTGATCCTGTTTTTTTATATAGTAATTTTAATCCTATTTTCCATTCTGTTTGGTTACCACAATGTTTGCGAGCCAATTCATAAATACGGCGGTCTAGAGGCTTTCTAAGCCTAAAATAATTTGGACTAATTGTTAATACTTGTTTCGAAGTAACAGAACGATAAAGCCAATCTGGAAGGGTAACAGATACTCTTACCATACGCCCGTCTTTTTCTTCAACAACACGCCAAGCATCTATTAGACCAAATCCGTGTGCTTCTTTTGTTTTTGCAGTTTCAATATTCGTTGTAATCCGTGTACCTGATAATCGTTCAAGGGCATCTTTTGCTCTATTGTAATCACTACCGCTTGTATGTCTATTTGTTGTTATAAGGTAATCATAGATTGTAAAATGAACAGTTCGACTGATTTCTTTTTCTTCATAAATGGCTTGCATGAGTTTTGATATGCAATAAATCCAAATATCTTTATCATGAATTGTTGCTAAACCTATACTTGTTGGTTTTACTTGTATGGTTATATTTCCATGTTGATACAGTCGGTCTTTTGTATCGCCAGCTTTTAAAGCAAATAAAGGATGCTCCATACTAGCTATATCATCTTGAAATGTTAGGTTATTAAAAATATCCGCAATAAAAAAATTTGTTTTTTGGTGTTTGATAGGAGAAAGATGTTTTCTACTTTTAACGTTTAGGAATCTTGCTTCACATTTATATTGAATGTTATTATTGGTATTAATCATTATTTTATTTCCTTAGAGTATTGAAAATAATGGTTGTAAAGGGTGGTTGTTCGTAGCAATCACCTTTTTTAATTATCGTGCATTTAGGTGCAAAAAGTATATATAATATCGTGCTTTTAAATGCAATTTTTATTTTTGTATTGTTATTTTTAGATGCGCTATTTCGTGCTTTTAGATGCGCTATTTCGTGCTTTTAGATGCGTCTGTGGATAATTTGTTGTTTACTTTCAATGGTTTACCTTGTGGATAATGACCCTTAATAATACTTTAATAAATTTATAATAAGCAAATTAGATTTTTACATTGTGGATAACTTATCAAAATACACATGAACAGATTGACCATTAAGAGTAAAAATCTATAGTTGTATAGTTTTAATATAATATTCTACATTTCAAATAAATAATACTCTAAACGCTCTTAAATTGCTCTACAGTGCATTTAAATAGTTTTTATATAGGGATTTGATATGAAACAAATTAAAATGCACTGTAGGATCTTTAAAATGGCATTTACGTGCATATTGATGATTTAAGTTATTGCTCAGAAAATAAATTAGAGTTTTTTTATTCTTTATTTTCTAATCTTGAAAGGTTTATTCAGTGAGTAAAGAAATTAGTAAAATGCTTAGTTTGGTTTTACGTCATGCTCCTGAGCATATTGGAATTATCTTAGATCAAAATGGTTGGACAGATATTAAACAACTCATCTCTAAAGCCAAAAAAGCAGGATATAAACTCAGTTTAGATGATTTATTAGAAACGGTTCAAACCAATGATAAGCAACGTTTTACTATTTCTGAAGATGGACAAAAGATAAGAGCTGCCCAAGGACATTCCATTGATATTGATCTAGCTTTACAATCCATCGAACCCCCTGATGTTCTTTTTCATGGCACTGCTAGTGCTAATTTGAACTCTATTTTTGAACAGGGAATACACTCAGCAAAAAGGCAATATGTTCATTTATCTTCCAATGAAGAAACAGCTTTGAAAGTAGGTAATCGTCATGGAAAAGCAATTGTATTGAAAATCAATACAGGGCAAATGTTCAAAGAGGGTTTTAAGTTCTTTAAAGCAGATAATGGCGTTTGGTTAACCGATCATATTTTACCAAAATATATTGCTTTCTAAGGGGCGTGCAGAGGGGTAAAATCCCTTGCCATATGTATTCAGCGGAGCGATAAATCTCTGAAAGAGATTAGAATACTCAATATGTTGTTTATTTGTAAAATAAATAAGATTATGTTACTTCTATAGTCTTTCATTTCATTGAGTAACTCATGGTTCACTTTAAATGTGCCGTCAGGGCTTCTAGTATTAAATCTTTAAATGGACATCATTCTCTTTCTGCTGCTCAAGATCATGCGCAGCGATTAGATGTGACATCTCAAAAAAGAAGTATCCATCTCGATCAAAAACCCATTGCATGGTCTAAAGCAGGGATCGGAAAAGAACTGGATTATATTGAGGCTTTTAAAATCCATAAAAAAGAGCTTTCAGCAGGAGAACGTAAAAACTCAAGCCTTGCAGAACATTTACTCTTGGTGATTAGCCCAGAATGGTTAGAAGAAACAGGCGATCCTCATGACCCTGACAATCCAAGAGTAAAAGCCTTATTTGAAAATGCTAGAGAATGGGTAGAAAGTTGGGCAGGTCAAGGTTCTGTTTGGGGACTTCGATATGATCGGGATGAAGCTGGAAGTGGCGTTATTGATGTTTTTGTTTCCCCTGTTCATGAACAAAAACAACGGAAATCAGATAAAACAAAGAAAGTCATTAGTGTTAATAAATCAATACAAGCCTTGTTTGAGATGGAAAAAGTGCTTGATCCTATGGTGAAGCGTCCTAGAGGGGCGTTACAATCCTCTTGGGCGAGATGGTGCCAAGATTATTTAGATCCGCGTATAGAACGGGGAGATTATAAAGAAAAAACTAAAAGAGATCATATTCATGCGGATATCTTAGCGCCTGTCTTACAACAGAAAACAAAACTTCTTAAAGAGGTCAAGCAAATACAAGAACAAAAGCAGGCAATGTCTGCTGAGATCACAAATCTTAAAAAGCAAATTGAACAACAGAGGATAACAGTTCGGGAAGAAATTTCTCAAGCTCAACAACGACAAAAAAGGAGAATGCGCAATCTTGCTGCGGTTATTTTGTTAGATCAAGAACCACAAAATCGTTTAAAACTCTTAGCAGAAACCTCTCATATTGTGAGACGATATGTTTTTGAAGAATTACCCAAGGTAAAACCTGTAAAATTTGATGAAGAGCTTTTATTAAGGCCACTATATGACTTTCTGGAGAATATAAACGAGCAATCTATTGCTGAATTGTTTCAGGAATATAAACAGGCATTGAATGTGTTTTTAGATAATGTTTCTTGGGTTATCGAGCCAAAAGGAACCATGTTTGAAGGGCAGCCTGTAGAATTTGCTGCATTATTTAAAGCTATTCTAGAAAAGATAAAACCAGCTTTAGAAAAAATATTTAATCAATTAAGTTCCATATTGAAGATGGAACCGAAACAAATAGAGGTCGCTCAAGCCATCAAGCAAGATCATGACGAGGAAGAATATGACGATTATTGGAATAATAGTCCTTCAATGTAAGGTAAAATCTATCTAAACCACTTGCTTAAGCTCTAAAAATAGACCTTCATACAAAACTTAAAAACAACCTTACCCACAAAAATGTGGATAAGTTTTGATTATTGAAAGAGTTTTTTAAACCCATTCCAAAATCCTGTCTTAGAAGGTTCTGTGATTTCTATGGGGTCTGCAGGGGTGTTTTCTGAAGGCTCTAATGTAGTTTGTTCTTCTTTTGGTGAAAGAGGAGTGTCTTTCTCTTGACGATGCTCTAATAACTTTAATGCAACCTTTAAACTATCTATAGTCTCTTGCTTTGAAGAAAGTGCAATTTCTTTTGCATCGATGATCTGTTGTTTATAGTTTAGTTCTTTATCTTGCTGTTCTAATCTTAGTTTAGATAAAGCAAGTTCCTTTTCAAGCTCAATAAATCTGTGATTATTGATGGTAACAGGTGTTTCTTTATCTGTGTTACTCTTTGTATATTTTTGTTTACTATTTGTATAGGTAACAGGTGTTTCTTTTTGTATCTTTAATGAACCATAAACACGTATAAGTTCAGATGTATCAATGCCTTTTGAGCCGTCTACAGTGGTAACAGTTGAAAGTGTTCCTTGATGTATATGTTTGTATATTGTTTTTCTACTTTTATTTACCAAACGAGCAGCTTCGGAAATAGAAACAATAGGCATGATAAACCTCATGATTGAATGACAATTTCATCTTTTGCATGATGTCTGATGAGGGTCAATAGAGTAGATTAGCGATAAAATGTAATAATTTTATTTTTTTCTGGATTGTGACTTGCTCGTATTAATAAAACGGCATATTTTCATTATTGTAATAATATCTTATTTTAAATGAATTATTGGGGTGATGATATGGGGATGTTTGATGTTGTGGATGATGCAACTAAGGCTCTCCTTACTGGCAAAGGATTAGGTGTTTCTGGTTCTGGTCATAATCGGTATCATCTTTCTATCACAGGTTGTAATTCTGAGCTAGACATTCAGGATTTTCATGGGGTTGAAAAACTTAGCACGCCTTTTTCCTATCAGATAAGATTTACCTCGATTGATCCCAATATTACCCCTCAAGATGTTTTAAACTGTCATGCTCAGTTCTTCTTTCAATCTCCCACTGATTTAGAGCCTCAGAGGCGGGTCTATGGCGTCATTACAGGCTTTGCAAAGCTCAGCAGTTCCAAAGATCAAACCGCTTATGGCGTGACGTTAGAACCTCGGTTAGCCCTGTTACGTAAAACCCAAAATACCTCCATCTTTCAAAATCAATCTATTCCTCAAATCGTTGAGAAAGTCTTAAGAGATCGTCATTCTTTTGAAGGTCAAGATTTTCATTTTGATACAAAGCATACCTATCCTGCTCATGAACAAGATATGCAATATAAAGAAACCGATTATGACTTTATTGCACGTAAGCTTGCATGGGATGGAATTTGGTATCGCTTTGATATGGATACCAGGCTTGAGCTAGATGTGGTGGTTTTTTCTGATGACCAGACCAAGTATGTCTTTGGCAATAGCCTTCCTGTGCGCAGTCCTGCAGGGTCTGGGATGAATGATAATGCGACCCTTTCTGTATGGGGATTATCGGTGCATCATAATGTGGTGCAGGCTGGGGCTAAGGTGAAGGACTATAACTACAGAACCGCCAATGCCACCCAAAATAGCCAGACCGATGAGTGGCAGCCCGATCAAACCACCTATGGGGTTCCCTATCATTATGGGGATCGGTATTTAGAAAAAGGCGCAGACATAGACCCCGACATTGAAACAGGGTCTTTTCATGCAAGGCTTCATAATGAACGCTATAAAAATAACCAAGTTCGGATTACAGGCAAGACCAATGATCCTTCTTTATATCCTGGAAAAGTCCTTGATCTTGAAGGAGGATCAGAAGATACCGCATTAAAACGGGGCTTTTTGATTGTCTCTACGAGTAATAGAGGGTCAAGAGATGGCAAATATGAGATGAGCTTTGAAGCCATTCCTTATAGTGATCAAATAGGGTTCAGACCCAAACTCCTTGAAAGACCGCATATTGCAGGGACTATCCCAGCCAGAGTGAGCAGCACGGAGAAGTTTGATACGTATAGCCATATTGATGAGATGGGTCGGTATAAGGTCTATTTTGATTTTGACCTTGATACATGGGATAAGGGTAAAGAAAGCCTCTGGGTGCGTTTAGCAAAGCCTTATAGTGGAGGCACCTATGGCTTTCACTGGCCACTCTTAGATGGAACAGAGGTTGCCATTGCCTTTGAAGATGGTGATCCAGACCGACCCTATATTGCCTATGCGCTGCATGATTCATCAAATGGCGATCATGTCACCATTCAGAACTATAAAAGAAACGTTCTAAGAACCCCATCGAATAATAAGATCAGGATGGAGGATGAACGCGGCAAAGAACATATCAAGCTCTCTACAGAATATGGCGGCAAAACCCAGCTTAATATGGGGCATCTCGTCGATAGTTCCAGACAAGAACGCGGCGAAGGCTTTGAACTGCGAACCGATAAATGGGGAGCTATCAGAGCGAATAATGGCATCTTTATCAGTGCGGATGGGCGGCAAAAGGCAAGTTCTACCTCTCTAGATATGATCGAGGCAACAGGACAGCTCAGTAGTGCCATTAATCAAGCTAAGCAGCTTAGAGAGGCAGCCGATGCGTCAAAGGCGACAGGATTAGACACCTCAAACCTCATGACCCTCATTGAGAGCGCCATCACCATGCTTCAACAAGCCAGTATTTTAATCTCAGCCCCCGCAGGCATTGCACAGACTACACCCTCTACGATCCAACACAACGCAGGCAGAAACGTCATCACCACAGCAGGCAAAGATGTCAGCCTCAATGCCAAAAACAACGTTACAATGGCTGCATCAAATGAAGTATCGCTTTTTGCCCATAACAAAGACCTTAGAGCCGTCGCAGGTTATGGAAAGGTTGAGCTACAGGCACAAGAAAATCAGATGAACCTTGACGCTAAGCAAGATATTCAGATTACCAGCCATGATGGAAAGTTGACCCTTTACTCACCTAAAGAAATTAATCTTGTTTGTGGGAAGAATAGCTTTATCCATATGAACCCAGATCAAGTCATCATCAATGCACCTGACCATATTATCGAAAGGACGGCTGTGGTGATGAAGCAAAATGTAGGCTCAATGCCGCTCGATATTCCACCTCTGCCAATTCCTGCAGAACAACAAAATTTACGTTTTCTTTTTAAAAATAAAAAAGGATTTCCTATTGCGAATACACCTTACGTTGCAAAGTTACCTGATGGAACAATGGAACATGGTGTAACTGATAAAGATGGATATACAGCAGTATTTTTTACAACGCATCCGCAATATGTAGATATTCATTTAGATATTGATGAATAAAGTGAGGTGTTAAAATGGTTGATACGGTTGATTGGAGTAAAAAAACGACAGGCACTACTAAAAAAAGTGGTGATGGTGTTATTCATACGGTAGAGCAAGCAATTTCAATTAAAAATTTAGAATTTATTGTGATTGCTGCTAATATTTATGATGGAAGTAAAGGAAATAGACTGGTATTTCCTGCACAGGCAATAAGAATTATAAAAGAGCATGTAAAGAACCTATCTGATAGTAATGGACTTCCTGTGTTTCCGGGTTCTGGGGTTGTTATAACTTTAGCCCTAATGAATGGTGATCCTGATTATTATACTGAGGCTCATAAGAAGCTTATTCAAGAATCTCTTGATGATATTAAACAAGAGGCTCCTTATTTTGTGGAGAATATTAGTCTTCTCACTTTTCCAAGTGGGGTTGGAACTGATTTTATGCAGTATATCAATCAAGGTCAGGGGTATGATCGCAGTGAATATTTAATTTACCGCATAGATGTATTTTCTCATGGATTGCCAGGTCAAATTGCTCTGGGTTATGGGGCGCCTTTTTTATATTACTCCTTTAAAAAGATTACTCATAAACCTCTTGAAGGATTAAATCATATCACCCCGAGCTTTGTAAAAGGCATTGAGCCTTCATATCGTTTAGATGGGCAAAGAATACGACAGTGGTTACCGACAGCTTTTCATAAGAAAGCGATTTTTTGTTCATGGGCTTGTAGGACGGGGGCACCTAATGATGAAGATGAAACGCAAGGATCATGGTTAGTAAAACCAACTCTAGCCTCGGAGATTACAGATCATCTTAAAATACCAGTGCATTGTTTTATTCGGCGTTCGGATTATGTTGATACATGGGGAAATCAACAGGATAGGGATATGTTGGAAAAATGTAAAACAGATGAAAATTATAGAAAAGAAAATAAAGAAAAATGTAGTCAATTGATAGATGAAAATAGAGAAAGAGCTATGATGGCTAAAAAAGATGTTGTTTGGATGAGAGGTGGGGCTTTGTATCCTGTTAAAAGTGGGACTAGTCCAGAAAAATTTCCTGGAGGACGTTTTATCTTTGATACAGATTTTCGAGAAAAAGGAATTATGCCTACGGAGGACTAATGAAAAGCAAGTATATTTGGTTAATATTAATAATATTTATAGTGATTGGGGGAGGTATTTATATGAATAGTTCTAAAGAAGTTTATATGTATGATGACATTGGTCGTCAACATGATGTAACAAAATATTATGACACAGGGTTATTTTATATTTATACTGATCCTGAGGATAGCACATCACAAAGTTTTATACGAAAGAAAAAGCCTATATTTATGGATAAAGAAACGTTTTTACGAGCTTTAAATGATAGTAAATTTCCTATCAAGGAAGAGCGTAAAGAGTTATTAATAAAAATTATTAATGTAAATCCTAATTTTATAGAAAATATGGATTATAATAGCACCTCTGTGTCAGAAATTGGTGATTTATCTGATATTTTTTCTGGTTTTTATATATTAGACAATCAAAAGTATATGGTCAGTATTTTTTTAGATCGCTATTCAGTAGATAGTGTCAATCATGACAAAATAGACGATGTGGGAGTATGGATTGATAAGGATAATCGCCCATTTCAAAAAACTTATGAAGAGATGTACCAGATAGCCGCACGCCCTTTTTAATATTTTATAACTATATTTTTCCACCCTCTAGTAATTTTAACTTTGGAGCAGATTCTTGAGCTTTTGTTCTTACTTCATGAGGTAAATGCGTACCAACAAGTGGGTTCATATAGTAAATTACACCTCGTCCTTCTTTTTCTTTGATAATAGCTCCAACGCTTTCAAGCTCAGACATTATTGTGCTTACATTACGAGGAAGCATATCCATTTCTTGTGCAATTTCTTGGCGTGTGAGCATAATTTGCCCCGTATTTATATTAATTGCTTTAAATAATTTTAACCATAAACGAACGGCTTTTCGGGGTTGGCTGCTATTTTGATCTAACCAATCAACAATTTTGTCGTTTTGAGTTGGGCTAATCATGATAAATGTCCAAGTATTCTGTTCCTGTAAATTAGCTTTTTTGCGTGCATCCCATAATAATGAGGAAACTTTTTTCTCATCTAAATGCGGATACTGAGAAAGAAATAATTCTATTTGTTCTATTTGTTCTTGAGCTTCTTTTTGAGGCTTCGTTTGAAGACGTTTTAGATAAGCTGTCATTGTTGTGTATATCCTAATAATAGGTCTGGCTGGATCAGACTAACAAGTCTAGTCGGGCTAGACCTATTGTCAAGGTATTTTTTGCGGTTTCCCAACGAAAAATGGTAATTTTGGAAATCACTAGATATAATAGATATATTATATCCCTCTATAGTCTCCCTTTTAAACTGTGGAAAACTCTAAAAATCCATTAAAAATTTGGTAATTAATTCTTTTAAATTTTTTTTCATATTCATTCATAAAAAACAAAAAGGAATTGTCTAAATATGAGAGAGTAAGTATCATCTTGTTTTCCTGAGTGATATGGGGTAAGGATATACAAACCATGGTTTGTACTCTTGTAAGGGGATATCCCCTTAACCCCTTTACAGCAAAGAAGAAGCCATGAAGAAACGAACGAAGAAAATCGAGATTATGACAACTGATGAAGAATATGAGTTGTTACTTCAAAGAAAAACCAAACTTCGATTGGCAGAGTGGGTTCGTGAAACTTGCTTAGAGCAAAAACCAGCTAAACGTGTTTCAACTGTTGATCCTTTATTACTTTATGAACTGAACAAAATTGGCGTTAATCTCAATCAGATTGCTAAGAAAGTTCAGTTTGGAAAACATAATATTGAATGGTTAATTGAGATTATTCATATCGAACGACAATTAGCGAGTTTATTAGAAAATGATTATTAAGTTCTTTCCTCATCCTAAAACGGGAGGCAATCCTCGTAGGTCAATGGATTATTTGCTTAAGAAGCATGAGCATGAAGTTCAAGTTTTACAAGGAAACCCAAGACTTTCCGTTGATGTGGCAGAAGGATTAGGCTTCAAAAATCAATATACGGTTGGGTGTTTATCTTTTGAGGAAGCGAATATCCCTGATGCTCATAAGCAAGAAATCATGCAGAAGTTTGAAGAGACCTTTTTTGCAGGGTTAGAGCCAGAGCAATATAATATCTGTTGGATTGAACATACTGACAAAGGGAGACTTGAGTTAAACTTCTTTGTGCCGAATGTAGAGCTTGAAAGTGGGAAGCGGTTATCGGTCTATTACGATAAGTCGGATCGCCCTCTTGCGGAGAACTTCAAGCAAGTTATCAATCAACAATATGATTTAAGCGACCCAGACGCACCAGAGAAGCGTCAAATGACGGTTTCGAGTAGAAACATACCAGAAAATAAAAAAAATGCTCAGGAAGCGATTAATGGGCTTTTACGAGATGAATTAGAAAAGGGACGCATTCAGACCCGAGAGGACGTTTTAAAGTGTCTTACAGAGGCGGGGTTTGAAATTGCTAGGGTAACTCCTAAAAACATTTCCATTAAAACAGACGGACGTAATTTACGGCTTAAAGGAGCAATCTATGAGCAATCTTTCTCACTCGATCGAGCTATTGAAGAAATTCAACGAGCAGAGGGACTTGGAGGCCAAGAAAGAACTTCTGAGCGCTATAAGCAAGCTACAGGAGGACTTGAAAAGGCAGTTGAACGCAGACGCTCAGAGTTTTCGAAACGATTTGGAAAGTCAAAAGCAAGTCATACTCAAAGACTTAATCAAGCTTTACAAGGTGCCGTTTTGGATATTGATAGGGATTGGGCTCGTGTTGGCATTGGGGATGGCGTATTTTGCCCGAGAGGCGACCGTGCAATACAATCAAATGGTAGATTGGAAGCAATCGGCAGCGTTATACAAAGCTCAAAGCAAGGGAATGATGTTAGCGAACTGCAATTTGGTAGACAAGACGAGCAAGATTTGTATTCAGATCGACCCTCAATACAAGGATCAGGTATACGGAGACAATCAAGATTACCGAATTATCAAGCTAGGGAATGAGTAGATGACACCAACAGAGAAGCTTTTGAAGGACGCATTAGACAGATTGGTGAAGCAGCAAGACGAGGTTATGAGCGCATTAAGCGAACGGTTGAGCAAGTTAGAGCAGGAAAACCAACAATTGAAGAGCTTGCTCGAAAAGTCTTTAGACGCATTGAAGTAAAGTTGCATAGAAAAGCAGAACAACAAAGGGAGATGGAGGAGAAACAAGCCCGAATTAGTCTTGCAAGAGGTAGAGGGTTAGGAATGTAGTGGTTGTCTTTTGGATAAAGTGACTTGCTCTGATTAGGGAAACAGCATATTTTTTTGACATAAGAATAATATCTATTTTTTAACTAATTATTGGGGTGATGATATGGGTATGTTTGACGTTGTTGACGATGCAACCAAGGCTCTTCTTACTGGCAAAGGTTTAGGCTCTGGTTCTGGTCATAATCGCTATCATCTCTCAATTTCTGACTGTAGTTCACCTATTGATATTCAGAGTTTTGAAGGTAAAGAAAATTTAAGTGAGCCTTTTTCTTATCAGATTAATTTCACTTCTGTTAATCCCACGATCACCCCTCAAGATGTGCTTAACTGCACAGCTAAGTTTTTCTTTCAATCCCCCACTGATTTAGAGCCTCAGAGACGGGTTTATGGGGTCATTACAGGGTTTTCCAAGCTCGGTAGTTCTAAAGATCAAACAGCCTATGCAGTCACATTAGAGCCTCGTTTAGCCTTATTACGTAAAACTCAATATACCTCTATCTTTCAAAACCAATCTATTCCTCAAATTGTCGAGAAGGTGTTAAGAGATCGTCATGGTTTTCAAGGTCAAGATTTCCATTTTGATATTACCCATACGTATCCTGCTCATGAGCAAGATATGCAATATAAAGAAACAGATTTTGACTTTATTGCCAGAAAGCTTGCATGGGATGGGATCTGGTATCGCTTTGATATGGATAC
>NZ_JASBAN010000005.1 GCF_029953305.1 Commensalibacter nepenthis
ATGGTCGGACTTTGCCACGGGGGATCGTGGGGGCGATTTAATCGCACTGGCTGCCTATTTGTTTGGATTATCACAGGGAGAGGCTGCAAGAAAATTAGCGGATATGTTAGGAATTGAGGCAATTAATGAATAATAAACAATCTCATGATCCCTTTAAGCCTTTGGATAATGTTATTTCGATTACTCAGAATGATCTTGAAAGAGGAAAAGAACAGGCTAATGATCCAAACTGGCAACCGATCGTTCCCGCCCCTTGTGAGCCTGTAAAGCCTGATAATGCTTCAATGATGTGGATTTACCGAACAAAAGACGGAAAACCATTTAATGCAGTATTGCGTAAAGAATGGACGGACAAGCAAACAGGGAAAAATCACAAAATAACACCTCCCTATACCTATGGGAAATTAAGAAAAAACCAAGATAGCAACTGGATTGAGGGGTGGCACATTAAAGGAGCTGTTGGATTAAGACCGCCCTACAATCTCGATCAAATCACCATGCGACCAGATGCCACCGTTTTAATTGTTGAGGGTGAAAAGACAGCCGATGCAGCTTCTAAAATATTTCCTGACCTAGTTGTAACGACTTCGCAAATGGGAGCTGGTAATGCGCATCATACCAACTGGAGAGGTCTTTTTAATCGTGATGTTATTATTTGGCAAGATCATGATGAAGCAGGCAGAAAATATGTCAGAGAGCTTATCAAGCTACTCTTTGATGCCTGTGTAAAATCAATTAGGATTGTGAATGTTCGGGATAAAAAAGGCTTTCCTAACAAATGGGATTTGGCAGATGTTTTGCCTTTACATTTAAATGTATCAAAGGAGGAAAAACACTCTTTCTATGATGAATGGTTGCGAGATAACCGACTTATCTTGAAGCCTTGTGATGAAGTTTTTAAGAAATACGAACGTTATCAAGTAAGCGATGGCGAATTAATTTATTATAAACCACGTAGAAAAAAGAAAGATAAAAATGGCGTAGAGCTGGATGAATTAGAAGACGCAGAAAATCCTATACCATTTAAAGGGGGTGAAGCTGATATTATAAGCGTATCAACAGCCATTGATATTAAAGGACGTGTAAAAACCATAGATCAAAACGGTTATAGTTTGATTATTGGGTTTGCGGATAGTGATGGCGACTATAAAGATATTACCTTACCTTTAAGCAAGGTTGCAGATAAAAAAGAATTAGAAAAAACTTTGATGGAGCGTGGGTGTATTGTTCATAAAGTAGATTTTTTAATTAATTTTTTAAAACTTCAAAATTATAAAATGCCAAGTTTCACGTTAAATGATCGGATTGGTTGGAATAAAGACAAAGATGGACGGACAGCGTTTGTATTGCCGAGTAAAGAGATTATAGGTGATGCTAATATATTTTCTAAAGAATATGACAATCAAAGCCTATTTATTAAAAAGGGTTTTCTTCATTCTTGGCGCAAAGAAATTGGACAATATTTAGCTAAAAATCATAATTTTTGTTTTGCTTGTTCGATTGGGTTTGCTGGTATTTTATTAGAACCCTTGAAGATTGACACAGGTGCTGTATTTAATTTTGTAGGTGACTCTGGTTCTGGTAAGTCGACATTATTACGAACCGCAGCAAGTATTTTTACTAATCCTAAAGATAATATTAGAAGCTGGAAAGGAACGGCTGGCGGTCTTGAGGGAATGGCTTTATTGTATAATCATCGATCTTTATACATGGATGAAATACATCAAGCAGATATTAAAACAATAGATTTTGCATCTTATGATTTACCTAATGGGGCAAGCAAAAATAGATTAACGCAAAGCATAGAGTTAAGACCATTTAAAAGCTGGTTATTACATACAACAAGTGCTGGCGAACGTACTTTAAAAGAACGATTAGCAGAATATAATATGAAGCCAGAAGCAGGACAGCTTGTCCGTTTTATTGATATACCAGTAGAAACAAATACAGGATATAAAGCATTAAATTATATTCCCAACGGGTTCAAGACGGCAAAAGATGTTGTTAAGCATCTAAATGTAGCTGTTAAAGATCATTATGGAACACCGTCACGAGCATTTATTGGCTTTATTGCAGAGAAAATCAATAATGGAGATGATGCTTACTTCGAAGATTTAACTAAAAGAATAAATAATTTGGTTGAAATCTGGCAAGATGGTCAAGCAATAGGAGAGCAAAGAGAGCGTGTTTTAAGTGCATTTGCACAAGTTGCTATTGCTGGTGAAGAAGCTACAGAACAAGGATTAACGGGCTGGGAAGCTGGAGATGCAACAAAGGCAGCTAAAGATTGTTTGGATCGAGCAACGGAGCTTAGAGGCAACAAAACAGAAAACGCCGAAGAAATAGCCATTCTTGAAAATGTTCGGGATTTTATACAAAAATACGGTGATAGTCGTTTTGCCTCTTTGCATGGTTCAAGTGATGAAAATAGACAAGACGACCCTACAAGCAAAATAACTAATAAGGTCGGATATTATACAGAACACGGGAAAGATAGAGAAAAAGAATATCTTGTATTTACTAATCAATTAGAAGATATTGGCAAGTATAACGAAAAAACAGTAGCTAGAGTTTTAAAAAAGAACGGTTTTTTAAACGTTGAAGATAAAAGATTCAAAAGACAAGTCCGCGTTAATGGTGGGCGACCTTGGTTCTATCCTATCAAACAAAGTATTTTATCTTATGGAAATACAACAGATTGATGCTCTGTCTTCACTTTGATAGTGAAGACAGCTACAAACCTTATATATCTAAGGGTGTAGCGATAAAAGAAAGAAAAAACGGTTTTGACTGTCTTCACTTTTGTCTTCATTGTTTTTTTTCTAAAAATGGCTGTATATCAACAAAAAATAGATGCTGTCTTCACTGTCTTCACTATTTTGCAAGTAGAGAGAGAATATTATATATAAATGTATATATATTACGTGATTGTTATAATCACTCGCGCGCGTGAAGTTCTTATATTCAAAAATAGTGAAGACAGTGAAGACAGATACCCTTTATATATATATATTACTTTATAAAAATAAATAATATAAGGAATAACAAGGGATATAGAGATTTTTTTTGTTTTTAATTTATTTTTAGCTGTCTTCACTCTGTCTTCACTTTAGGATACTTTGTCTTCACTTTTAGGGTTTATGTCTTCACTTTGAATATTTTCACCGTGCATTTGTATTTATTGTAAGGGGTCGGTAAAGCATAGACCCCTTTTGAGTAGTGTCATTAGTAGTGACGGTATTCTTTCGATGGTGTCGGTATTATCTACGTCATTTGATGTGAGCGGGAATTCCCTTTTACCTATTCTGTTGGTTTGACGATTTTGAATATACCCTTGTTGTATTGTCATCTTTCGATTACAATATTTATTAAGTTAGTATAATCTAGGATTATTATGGTTGAAGTTAAACGCTTACCAGAGTTTGACAAATGGTTTGCAAATATCAAAGACAGAACTGTTCGTATTCGATTAGCTCGTAGGCTCGATAAGGTGCAACGGGGTATTTTTGGTGATGTAAAACATTTGCAGGATGATATTTGGGAAATGAGAGAGTTTTTTGGAGCTGGTTGGCGATTATATTATATGAAATATAATGATGTTGTGATTGTCATGTTAGGTGGTGGGGACAAATCAACGCAACAAAAAGATATTCGAATGGCTATTCAATTAGCAAAAACGATAGAGGAATAAATAGCATGGTTAAACTATCAGAGTTACCTAATTTTGATATGGCAGATGAGCTTAAAACGAAAGAAGATATTCTTATTTATTTAAATGCGGTTATCGAAGAAAACGACCCATCAGAGCTTGCTCATGCGTTAGGTGTGATTGCAAGATCAGAGGGAATGTCTGAAATTTCAAAAAACACAACAATTCAACGCCCTGCTCTTTATAAGGCTTTGCGTAAAGGAGCTTCACCTCGTTTTGATACAGTTAATCAAGTTGTCAATGCACTTGGGTTTAAAATTACCCTCAGTCCTGTTTAAAAAGGTTGGTTGTGCATGAATGATAAAATACCAAATGATGAAACATTAGAGACTTTCGCAAAAACAGATCGGGGAGAAGATGTATATCTGGTAAAAGATTTGACTGATTTGTTGCAACGAATAAAAGACGGTAAAGAAGATGTTCTGAGTGATGAAGATGTGAGAAAAGACCTTGATCTGGAAGATTGAACATTAACTTAACTTCCTTAAAAATTGAGGTAGTTCATAATAGTGTTATTCATTGTAACGGAATTAGACCGCAAAGCTCTTTCAATAGGAAAATCATGTAATACAGTTCAAATTGAAACGATGATGCAATATTTGATTAAAAGCGGTGATTTTGTATGACATGGGATTTCGATGGTTTTCATCGCGATGGGTTTATGAGGCTTTGAAATCTCTAATCTGGTTGAAGATTGCTTTATTTTGATGATTTGAAGATTTTCAATCAAAAATTGTCATTTTTTGCGTTGATAAGTAATACGATAAGTAATACATTGCTTTTTATGAAAACGCTACAAGTATTGACTTAGCTGTGTTTTTATGGTATATTCACAGAATATATTATTCTAACACCCTATACAGCCCCTCCACAGAAAATCACCAGAAACAAAAGTAAAATAACGTTTATAAATAAAAATAAGCAAATCCATTAAATGAGCTTTTTATAATAACTATTTATCATCAAGGAATTGGGCGGTATTGAGGATTTTAATTAAGGTCGGAGTGTAATCATGTGCTGTAGTGCCTAAATGCTTTTTATCTAAAATATATTGTACATTACCATCTCCACATAATTGTTTCGTTTGATCTTTATTAAACAAGCAAAAAGAAATCATTTTCGAATATGGAGGTTGTCCTTCTTTGACTTTATCATCATCTGTTGAAAGAATATTTGTGATGAGCCAACCAAATACGTTACTACCTTTTAACACGTACATATTATAAACATGAATATTAGTATTATCTACTAATAAATTTACATTATAACCTGAATCTATAGGCTTCCATTGACGTAACTTGTTATCAAAAATTATGCGGTTATCAAAGCGCTGTGTTCTGCACATAGAATCAATTACTCCATCGCCATAACTTGCACCAACCTTTAAATCTTCGCGTATTTCTTTAATACTATCCTGAAAAGTTGGATGTGGTCTTAATATTATAGATGTTTCTTCTACTCTCATATTTTTTAAAAGTTTAAAAAACATTTTGCCGCATAAATTACTTTTATAATTTTTATTATTATCTTTGTAACCAGAAAGATTAGTCCAATCAATAACATGTGTAAATTCTGGTTCTTCCGCTTGTATTGTTTGTGTATGTATAACAATCATACAAAAAATTATAAATAAATAAGTTAATGATCTTTTCATAATTATTTCTTTTTATGTGATTTAGCTTTTGGGGTAGAGTTAGGTAAATTTTCTCCATGAATACCTCTTTGTCTATATCCCTCTGGTATTTCCAATAAAATACCATTACTATTGGGAAATTTCTTTTCTGTTAAAACAGAAAGGGCATATCCATACGCATAACAACGTTTAATAAAACCATTAACCGAATTTTCTGGGTGTTGACTAACAGAACCTGCATTTACAACAGATGCTACATCTTTACAGGCTTTACTTGTATAATATATTTGTGTACCACTATTTATAGTTAAAGAATGAGATTCATCAGCATATTTAGAGATATTATTCAAAACCCAATAAAAACCCGCAGAATCAATTGGATCTTTTAGAGCTTGACGTGCAAGATCATCTCTCCATGTTTGATATTGTTTTAAATCAACAGCATTATTAATATGCTGTGTTGCATCTACATAATCATCTTGAATTGGGGCATTATGAAAACGTCTATTATCCGTTTTATGTGGAGCAAAGTCTGGATCAACAACTTTTGTATGATAATGTTTTTCAATATATTGATATGTTTTTACAAAATCTTTAAATTTTTGAGAGATATTACGACCTCGAAACTCCCAATAACCAGAATAATTATATGGATGAGTTAATTGTATGAACCCTCTGCCATTCCAAGGCGGATACCATTTTGTTTCCCATGGACGAGATCTATAAATTATACCCTCTGAAAACGTAGTCACCCAAGCTGACTCTTCAAAAGCATTAGCTAAAAAAGAAGCAATACGGAGTGGTGTCGTCACACAATATTTTCTAAATACTTTATTTATATTATTTTTAATAACATCATTTCTTATCATGTTTGATTGATCAATATATATTTTCCCATCTATTTTAGTTGGAAGTATTTGTGTCAACTCGTTATTACTCAACCAACTGCATTTTCTAAAATGCTTGATGAACTCGATGGGCGGGAAATGCCAGTGGGTTTTATCGATGGGAATA
This sequence comes from Commensalibacter nepenthis, assembly GCF_029953305.1. NCBI lineage: Bacteria > Pseudomonadati > Pseudomonadota > Alphaproteobacteria > Acetobacterales > Acetobacteraceae > Commensalibacter > Commensalibacter nepenthis. The sequence continues at coordinate 6,357 of NZ_JASBAN010000005.1, forward strand.
CCTGCTTCATCCCAAAAAGCTAAAGCCTGCGCAAAGTTTTTGAACTTTTCAAACGGTTTTTCTGCATTTTCATAAATATCTTGTTTAACCCAAGCATATCGCGTGTCAAAATCAGTCATACTCCATTCAGTCGGAAACTTGTAAAAAATCCTCTTGAGTTTTTCCTTAATCGTTGCATCATTGGTTAAAACATACCACTCGTCTTTTGCTCTTTGGTTTGAATCAATATGATTGAGACTTCCGCCTTGTGATAATTCCGTCCATTTTTTGGCGAGAATAGAGGTCACAATCGTTGAATCACAACGCCCATCGCCATCCGTATCATCACTGACAACACCCCAGCCTTTCCAATATGGTAAATCCGCATCGCTATATTTCTTGATATAGGGTTTATTTAAATCAACCCAATATTTCCCTTTGGCTGTCTGAATTTCCCTAAAATGCGTAATCGTTGTAGGGGCTTCAAAATCCTCATCCCCAATCACACGACCAAAACGAAGTAATTCAAACCCTGCTGTGGGTTTGGACGGATAAAGTGCTAAAGAAGCCTTGTATAGATTATACTCATGCACCGCATCCGTATAAGAACTATCCCCTTGTGTAACCACAGGATCACCCACCAAAGGCTGCCCATCCATGTCATAACTGGTAAAGGTGCATTTCCCTTTATCAAATGCCATTTCTACATATAAATCCTGACCAATCGTAAAATCCGTTCCATTATCCTGTTTTTTGGGAAGATAAACATTTTTTTTAACTTTAATTGTTTTATTACTTACCACCCCTGTTCTTTTATTCTTAACAGGAACCACCTTGTCTTCTTCAATGATGCTATGCTCACAAATAGACGCACCACGAGGCACAAAAAAATACATACTGCCAAAACAAGCATCAGTCCTGCCATTTTGTGCTTGAAATGCTTTCTCTGCACTTTCTTTGCTTATATGATAGTTCGGTGCAGTAAAGGCTAAATCCCCAATAAATTTTTTAGTATTGGCTTCATCTGCAACAATCTCAAAATGGATTTGATCCTCTTGATCTGAAATGATCCCAGCTTTCCCTAATTTTTCTTTACGATGAATATCAGCACCTTGCTTAACTGTTGCTTCAATAGACCCAAGATGCATATAAATCGAGTAAAACGTAACAGATAAATCTTCTCCAATTTCCGTATCATGTTGAATAACCACACATCCATTATCTGTCCATCCATCTAAATCATTATAAAGAGGATGCTTTTCTAAGGTTGGATAGTCTTCTGGTTTTGCCGTTGGCTGGCGAACATATAAAACTTTACCATCCGCAATAGCTCTAACAAGGCTTTTAGAAGAGGGCGCTTTTAAATGTATTCCCCCATGCCATTGTAAATAATAACTAATGGGAAAATTGCCTTCCCCTGTTTTCATCATCAATCCATCTACAAAATCATCACTCGATTGACTTTGAGTAACATCACCATCTGGTAAAAAAGGGGGACTTATAATCATTTATTTAACTCTAAGATAAAATTTACGCTGAAAATCTAAAACCATTTGCTTTCTTAGGCTGAGGCATAGGAGGGGGATCAATCGGCATTGAACCTGGATTTTGTTTAATGACGACGGCTGTTTTATGGATAATATGATCTGGGGCATTCATAATCACTTGATCTGGTGTGAGTTTAATAAAACACTTCTCTCCACAAACAAGATTGATCTCTGTAGGCGAGAAGGTCTGTATCTTGCCATCATGTGAGGTCAGCGTAATATCCATTTTAGCATCTAAATTCATCTGATTATCTTGCGCCTGTAACTCAACCTTTCCATACCCAGCAACCGCTCTAAGGTCTTTATTATGGGCAAAGAGGGATATTTCCTGACTGGCTGCCATTGTGACATTGTTTTTGGCGTTGAGGCTGACATCTTTGCCTGCTGTGGTGATGACGTTGCGTCCTGCATTATGTTGAATAGAGGATGGCGTGGTCTGAGCAATGCCTGCGGGGGCTGAGATGAGGACGCTGGCTTTCTGTAATGCTGTAACCGCGCCCTCAATTAACGCCATAAGGTTCGCCGTATCCAACCCAGTTGCCTTTGACGCATCTGCTGCTTCTCTGAGTTGCTTAGCTTGGTTTAACGCTGCACTAAGCTGTCCTGTGGCCTCAATCATATCCAGTGAGGTTGAGCTTGCCTTTTGCCTGCCATCCGCACTGATAAAGATCCCATTATTCGCTCTAATAGCGCCCCATTTGTCGGTTCGCAGTTCAAAGCCTTCCCCGCGTTGTTGTCTGGAACTATCGACAAGATGTCCCATATTGAGTTGGGTCTTGCCCCCATATTCTGTGGAGAGCTTGATATGTTCCTTACCCCGTTCATCATCCATTCGTAACTTGTTATTGGATGGGGTTCTTAGAACATTGCGTTTATAGTTCTGGATCGTAACATGATCGCCATTCGATGAGTCATGCAAGGCATAAGCAATATAAGGTCTGTCTGGGTCTCCATCTTCAAAGGCAATGGCGACTTCTGTCCCGTCCAATAGCGGCCAGTGAAACCCATAGGTGCCCCCACTATAAGGCTTAGCCAGACGCACCCACAGGCTTTCTTTGCCTTTGTCCCAAGTGTCTAAATCAAAATCAAATTGAACCTTATACCGCCCCATCTCATCGATATGACTATAGGTATCAAATTTCTCTGTGCTGCTTACTCTGGCAGGGATCGTGCCTGCAATATGCGGACGTTCAAGCAGTTTGGGTCTAAACCCAATCTGATCAGAATAGGGCATGGCTTCAAAGCGCATCTCATATTTGCCATTCCTTGAGCCTTTACTGGTCGTAGAGACGATCAGGAACCCATCTTTTAAGGCAGGGTCTGTTGACCCTCCCTCAATATCTAAAACCTTCCCAGGATAAAGTGATGGATCATTGGTCGTGCCATAAATACGGATTTTATCATTCTTATAACGTTCATTATGCAGCCTTGCATGAAAAGACCCCGTTTCAATTTCGGGGTCTATGTCAGTGCCGCGTTCTAAATACCGATCCCCATAATGATAAGGAACCCCGTAAGTCGTATTATCGGGCTGCCAACTATCGGTCTCGCTGTTCTGAGTAGCATTAGCGCTGCGATAGTTATAATCCTTAACCTTCGCCCCTGCCTGCACCACGTTATGATGCACTTTAATCCCCCAGACAGAGAGAATAGCATTATCACTCATGCCAGAACCCGCAGGATTACGAATAGGAAGGCTATTGCCAAAGACATATTTGCTTTGATCGTCAGAGAATACGATTACATCAAGATCAAGGCGTGTATCCATGTCAAAACGATACCAAATCCCATCCCACGCAAGCTTTCTTGCGATAAAGTCATAATCCGTCTCTTTATACTGCATATCCTGCTCATGGGCAGGATAAGTATGGTTTAAATCCATATGGAAATCTTGACCTTCAAAGCCATGACGGGTTCGTAAGATCTTTTCAACGATTTGAGGGATGGATTGGTTTTGAAAGATGGAAGTATATTGGGTTTTACGAAGTAAAGCTAACCGAGGTTCTAGCGTTACCCCATAGGAAGTTTGATCTTTAGAACTACTAATCTTGGCAAAGCCTGTAATCACCCCATAAACACGCCGTTGTGGCTCTAAATCAGAAGGGGATTGAAAAAAGAACTCGGCAGAACAGTTTAACACGTCTTGAGGGGTGATATTGGGATCAAAAGAGGTAAAACGGATCTGATACGAAAAAGGCTCACTAAGCTTCTCAACCCCGTGAAAATCCTGCACATCGATATTAGCATTACAGCCTGTGATAGTGAGGTGATAGCGATTATGACCAGAACCAGAAACGCCTAGACCCTTGCCAGTGAGAAGAGCCTTCGTTGCATCGTCCACAACGTCAAACATTCCCATAGCATCACCTCATTATTCGTTTAAAACTCAAGATTATTACAATAATGAAAATATGCCGTTTTATTAAGACGAGCAAGTTACTTTTTAGAAAATCATATAGAAATTAGGCACAACTTGATTAAAAATCAAAATTAATCAAAAAATCAAATGGCGTTTTGCGAACAATATGTGCGTGCGACAGGCAGGAATTACCCTGCCTGCGCAAGATCACGATACAGTCAAAAGACAATCATAATCTAAGGGAAATCCTAGGTTCTAGCAATTTAAACTTAATAGGGGCGTTTTTTATTGGGTAAATGATGAGTTTCTCGGCCAATACGCGCGCGTAGGATACTAACGAAATAACTTCTTAAAGCGTCCAAGCAATCCAGTGTTGCTAGTATCATCAACAGAACCATCGTTTTTTTGAGGCTCTGATATGTTATCTTCTTTGGGTGGTTCGATTGGTTGCGTTGTCTCTTGCCTATGCTCAAGGAGCTTTAAAGCCGTTTTAAGGCTGTCTATCGTTTGTAGTCGTTCGTTAGATAATCGCTTTTCAGCTTCCAACTCTAATTTAAGCAAATCTATTTGATGCTCTAAGGGTTTTTCTTTTGGCGTGTTAGTCACGTCATTTGGCGTTTTATCGTTGATGACATGGCGTGACATTGATGTGATGTCAATACCTGACATTATGTGGCCATATACTCGTATAAGCTCTGATGTATCAATACCTTTGTTGTCATTTTGAGTCATGACAAAAGATAGTTTACCATTAGACAAATGACGTTGTATTGTCCTGACACTTTTCCCAGTCAACTTGGATGCTTGGGTTATTGATACAATCGACATAATAGACCTTAACTAAATAAAACTATTTTTAATTTTTACAGTCTTACAGAATTTATAATCCATTTCCTCTTCGAGTTTCATCTCGTAGTATCTTTCTTGCATCCATCAATTCTATTTCTCTATCGTCATAAAAAGCCCATCCGTTAACTCCATTTACATTTTCCTCAATGTATTGAAGGTTCTCCGATGGTATTGTTGATATTTCTGATAACTTTCTTACAATCAGGTTTGTAAACTGTCTGATAATAGATTTAGTGTAAAACTTTGGTCCGTTATATTCAGAAAACCATTGCTGTCGTTGTAACAAAGATGCAGCTTCTTGAAATATTTTTTCGTCTAGCTCTGGGCATTCATAAGTCATTTTAGTTACTATTTCCTACCGTTAATCAGTGATAGTTTTGGAGCGGTAGGTCTTGCCTTGTCGCGTTCCTCTTGGTTGAGATGGGTCGCAACATTAGGATTCATGTAGTAAGTCACACCGCGCCCCTCTTTTTGCTTAATGATCGCTTTGATGCTTTCTAGCTCTGACATGATAGTGCTGACATTGCGGGGTAATATATTAAGTTCTTTTGCTAACTCTTGACGTGAAAGCATGATTTGACTTGTTTCACGGTGGACGTTTTCAAACAAGATAGACCATAATTCAAGAGCTTTTAAAGGGCGTTTACTATTGGTTGTTAGCCATTGAACAACGGCTCTGTTCTGTTCAGGGCTTATCATGATAAATGTCCATGTATTAGGGTCGTTAAGTTTATTTTTACGTTTTAAATCCCATAAAAGAGCAGAGGCTTTCTTTTCGTTAAGATCTGGGATTTGTTCAAATAACAACTGTAATTGTTGTATTATTTCTAGCTGGGCTTGCTTGTCTTTTGGTTGTAATCGTTTGATCTTAGCTGACATGATTAAAGCCTTGTTGATAAAATGCTAATTAGTCTCACATTATGAGACTAACTAATCTCACATTATGAGACCTATCGTCAAGCCGTTTTTTACGGTTTCCCAACGATAAGACGAGTTTTTGAAGTTCCCTAGATATAAATAGATAAATTTAACTCCCTGTAGTCCCTCTTTTTTGTGGATAAATCGATCTATTCGATCCTTTATTCTCTCACAGTAGTCCCATATAGTCCCATTAAGTATCAAACGTTCCAAAAAGATAACGTAATAATCGATTTAAACGCTTGTAGAGTGTGATGTAAAGTCACAAGGTATAACCTACCAGATGATTCACGAATCACACTCAGGGATAAAATATGATCCATTTTGAGGTATATTTTCCTATGATATGAAAACAACTCTAAAAAAATTACAAACTTAACTAAAAAAACCATTATTTAACATGATTGGCTATTTCTTGGGAAAAACTCATCAACCTTTATACTAAAGGTATAAAAAATGAGGAAAATAAAGGGGTTATTTACTTAAATTAATATGATTAAGGCTTTTGTTTTAATCATAAATAAATTATATTAATAATCTATAAAAAAAACTTGCTTTGGATTGCAGTCCAAAAACAAGCTCTTTTTATAAAAACATTGATTTACCTAAAATTTTAGAAGGTCAAAGGTAAATCTAATAACAATCAAACCTTAAAATAAAGGCTTAATATGTTCACTATTCATCATCATACAGATGATATTTGTATTAAACAATTAAAATTTAACTCCTTATGTGCCTTATATCGATCCGTTTTTAGAATAAAAAACTTCGTTATCATTGGTTACATAAGGAGTTTTTTTGTTTAAAAACCTCAAAAAATATTCTTCAAAATATGTAATTTTACCCATCATTTCATGATGCGATGAAACGCGTCATCAATTCAATCATCATTCCTAAAATCAAATCTCATTCAATCAGACAAAAGGAAATAAATATGTTCATTAATTTTAAACATTTAGAACAAGCGCCAGAGCAATTACAGATTGCAGATGTTGGCATGATTATTGACCGTCAATATGCAGCAACGCGTGATTTTATTCGTAAAAGCAAGCTCAAGAAAACCACAAAAGGACGGGATAAGTTTATCAAAAAGTCCGATTTACTGGCTTATTTTGAGCGTAACAACTGGCTGCCTAGTGGTTTTTTTCAAGAGCAATAGACAAAAAAATAGCCCGCTAGAGACGGGCTTTTTTCACTTTTAACAGAAGGTCGTTAAGAAATGAAAAATAAACAAATTAATTTTAACTATGTTAGCACGCTCGCTTTAAAAAACATAGAGGCAATTTTAAGAAATTGGTTGCCAGATGGTCGAAATATTGGGGGCGAATGGGTGGCACGCAATCCCACCAGGTCAGATCATAAGGCAGGATCGTTCAAGATTAACTTACGTTCTGGGCG
>NZ_JASBAN010000006.1 GCF_029953305.1 Commensalibacter nepenthis
TTAGCACGTATTCGATTATTCTTTTTTACTTTCCCACCGTCAATTACAGTGAAGTTAGGTTTTATCTTTTCCATTCTTGGCACCACTTACCAATTTTAGCTTTGGGGCTTGAGATTGTGCAAGGTCACGTTTTATCTTTGGTAAGTGCGTGCCGATTAAAGGGTTCATATAATAGGTAATGCCGCGCCCCTCTTTCTTTTTAATAATTGCACCAACGCTTTCAAGTTCTGACATGATAGAGCTTATATTATTTGGTGTTATTTCTAACTCGTTTGCTAGCTCTTGGCGTGAACGTCTGATTTGTCCTGTGTTAATATCAAGATAATCTATTAAAGCTATCCAAAGGCTTTTTGCTTCTCCTGACCGCTTACTGTTTTTCCCTAGCCATTGACCAACAAGTCTATATTCTGTCGTTCCAATCATAGCGAATGCCCATCTATTGTAATCATTAACATTATCATCTTTTTGTATTTGATAGATCATAGCAGAAATATGATCTTTTAATTGTGGACGTGTAATAGCCAACATTTCAAGCTGCTCTATTTCTTCCTTAACTATTTGTTCTTTTTGTCGTTGCGGATTAGTCTTCAATCTTTTGATATCGGCTGACATGGGGATAACTCCGAAATAGGTCACATATATGATACTAACTGGTGACATATATGTGACCTATCGTCAAGCTGTTTTTTACGGAATACCAACGATAGATTGAGTTTTCCACAGGTGCTAGATATAAATAGATAAATTTAATCTCCCTGTAGTCCCTCTTTTTTGGGGATAAATCGATCTATTCGATCTTTTGTTTTGTCATAATAGTCCCATTTAGTATCAAACAGTCCCATCAGGAACATATCAAAGCTACATAAAATCGATTTAAACGCTCTTACAGCATCATTTTGATGTTTCTGGTATAATTCCATACGAAACATACTAATTCGCAATTCTGAGCAAACCTAGTGCCATTAACGTGGATGTTTTAAACACTTCTAAAAATAAATATCAATTATCAAACTCAAAACTATCATTTGACATGATTGGCTGTTTCTTGGGAAAAACGCATCAATCTTTAAAATAAATTGGTAGTAAAAGTAACATAAAATGAGAGAAAACAAGGGGTTTATTGATGTAGTGAAAATGAATTAATACTTTTAATTAAAATTCAAGTGTTGTATTATATGTAAATGACTAATTCGCATAAAAAAAGCCTGCTTTGGACGGCAATCCAAAAACAAGCCTTTTTTATTATCATTAATATCGTTTCTGTTCTGTTTTTTGCATCAACCAACAGAGACGATCAATCAAACCCAAAGAAAGGGGATTTGTTGTGTTTTATTATAATTATTCGGACGCTAAGAGTCCAGTTCGATTTGATAATCTCCATGTGCTTCAAGGTAGGAATAGCCTAAAAAAAACGGCTAATACCTTGGGTTACATGGAGGTTATCCATGTGTAAAAAAAATATATCAAATAGATATAAAAAACCGCAAAAGAGTACCGTTTCTACTCAGAATAGAGAATCATTTTCGATTCGTTTAAATAATAATTCCGACGCTTGGTTGATTAGTTACGCAACGAGTATTCTTGATTTGATTAAGAAACAAGAAGCGGTTCAATTTGTTGATGATCTGATAGGCGATGATGAAGCGCGTAACCATTGTATTCTTGATGAAGCCCACCGTAAAAGCCAAGAGTTCAATCAAACCATCAATTCAGAAATCTCTCAAATGGCGCAATTCCAAGCCTTTACGATGGCAGGGTTACAAGCCAAAGCAAGGGTTTTAAAGGCAATCTCAAGCCCGCTTGCGTTTGATGAGGGGTTTATTTCATACGAAGTGAATATGCTGTTTACCTCCCTACTGATGGATACATTGGCGGGGGTTCAGCCATGATTGATGGATTAACCAAGCCTAAATCCCTACAAGTCTTGATTGCTAATGATATTCAAACGTCAAATACAAGCATTGAACATGCTTGCGAAGTCATGGATTGCCTAATTGATACGTTAGAGCGTGGCATGAAAGAACATCAACATTTTGAGGGATATATTGAGGAATATATCAACCGTGCGCGCTGGGTAATCTCTAAAATCTTTGATGATGCCAATAGCATTCAACAGGCAGTCAAAGAGAGTGAGGCTGTGTGATGATTGAAGTTCCTCAAAAGCTCTTAGATCAAAACGTGATGCAAAGTGCTGCGATTATGGCTATTCAAACGCCTCGCATGGTTGAGATCATTGCTGTTCTTATCGAAAAAGCAGAAAAAGGACGACAAGAAGAACAAGTCTTTGATGGGGCAACTGAAGCCTTACTAGCTCAGTTAAAAACCATTCTATATGGATTATCGCTTAGATCAGAAAATCTATATAATTGCTTACTTAAAGCAGGATATGAAGAACAATTAGAAGTTGCCGAACAATGTAGCTGGGTGCTGTGATGAACGATCAATCTTATCATGATGAAGTCTTACTGAGCAGCATTAAAGAGCTTAGCAACTGGATCAGTCAACGCTTTACGCTACAGGAAGAATTAAAGCTCGCAAGGGCAAAGGCTCCAAAGTCTGAAAAGGTGATTGAGAAGAAACTTAAGCAAATACGGTGCTTGTCGCAAGATATATTGGATCGGGCTTTATACATTAAGAGGCAACAACCAACAGATCATACTCTTAATCGGAAACGCTGGGCGGTTTTACGCGAATTATTCGAAGCCGAAGAAAAGCAACTTAACGGGCTATGTGCCAGTCCAACGCTCGCCCTATCGATCATTACAGACTGGAAAAAAGAACCAACAATCAAGGAAACTCAACAATGACACATGAACAATCAAGAGCTTTGACCAAAGAAGAACGTAACTTTTTATCATGGTGCTACAAGCTGGAAAACAAAGACGAAAACGCCATTAACAACGATGTTGCGCTTCATAGCGTGGCTGCCTTTAAAGCAACTAGCGGTGATTGTCTAAGTGATCGTTTACGTGCTGCGATTGCGGTCATGGAAACAGAGCCAGATAGTCCCAGAAAAGCCCTCTATATGGCTGTAATGCAAGACTTTGCTAGAGAATTATACGAGGAGGGAGGCGGTTTCATTGAAAGAGATACGCTGGAGAATGTTGGGGCAAGATATGACGGTAATGGTGAAATCGATTATAATTTTGAGCTTGTGTATAAAGAACCAAGACTTATTAGCACTGGCGAACCAAGCGAAGATCAAATCGATCATAGCCCTGTGACGGATCGTGAATGTGATCAAATTGCTTTTAACGATTACTGCATAATGGTTGTAGCAAATCCAATGGCAAGGATTGACGATATTGAAGCATTAAACACGATTGCAGACTTTGAAAATCCTGATGAACATGAGAAATCTTGTCGTCTATCAGCTGCCATTCGGTTGTTAAGGCTACAAGCCCCCACTCCAACAGCCAGGGTCATTATGGCAGCATTAAAGGACAGTAAAGATCAAATTGGGATCATGTCTAAAATAGACGGGATAGAGGTTAATTATGATTATTGATTACAAAAAGCTCGAGGCATCGGCAGAGCTTATTCATATTGATGATGCTTGTGCCATCCTTAATCGCTCAAGACCGTCAGTAACCCGCTTTATTCGACTGCACAGCGTTGAAAGGGTGATGGATGGTAAAAAGTCCTACGTGACAAAAGAAAGCCTCACACGGGCTTTAAAAGGCATCAATGCTGTGTCTAAAGAATTGCTGGAGGCGTAATCATGTTCATTAATTTTAAACGATTAGAGCAAGCCCCTGAACAGTTACAGATTGGCGATATTGGCTTAATCATCGAGCGTCAATATTCTGCAACAAGAACATTTATTCGTAATAGTAAAATAAAAGCAGCTCGTAAAGGTCGTAACAAGTTTATCAAGAAATCTGATTTGCTGACTTATTTTAATCGCAATAACTGGTTGCCTAGTGGCTTTCTACAAGAACAATAAGCAAAAAAATAGCCCGCTAGTGACGGGCTTTTTTTCACTTTTAACAGGAAGTTAAGAAATGAAAAATAAAAAAATCAATTTCAACTATGTTAGCACGCTCGCTTTAAAAAACATAGAGGCAATTTTAAGAAATTGGTTGCCAGATGGTCGAAATATTGGGGGCGAATGGGTGGCACGCAATCCCACCAGGTCAGATCATAAGGCAGGATCGTTCAAGATTAACTTACGTTCTGGGCGGTGGTCGGACTTTGCCACTGGTGATCGTGGGGGTGATTTGATTGCGCTTGCTGCCTATTTGTTTGGATTATCGCAAGGGGAAGCTGCAAGAAAATTAGCGGATATGTTGGGAATTGAGGCAATAAATGAATAATAAACAATCTCATGATCCATTTGAGCCTTTACCAAATGTTATTCCTATCAACAAGAATGATCTTGAAAGAGGCAAAGATCAGGTTAATGATCCAAATTGGCAGCCCATCATTCCCGCCCCTTGTGAGCCTGTGAAGCCTGATAATGCCTCTATGATGTGGGTATATAGAGATGCTGCGGGGAAGCCTGTCACAGCACGCATACGCTTTGAAAAGGACGGGAAAAAGGATGTTCTACCCTTTACCTATGGACGCAAAAGGCAGGATCAGGAAAGTGAATGGATCGAGAGCTGGCACTACAAAGCCCCTAAAGGGAAAGCCATTCTTTATCAGTTGGATCAGATCGTAAGCCGTGCAACTGATCCTATTTTACTGGTTGAGGGTGAAAAGACAGCTGATGCAGCCTCTAAGATTTATCCTGGTTATGTAGTGACGACCACGCAAGGGGGCAGCAATGCAGCCCAAAAGACCGATTGGACGGCTCTCAAGGGGCGTGAAATTGTTTTGTGGGGGGATAATGACGAGGCAGGGCAACATTACATTCAAGAAGTGATAAACGCACTAGGCAGCGTTTTTTGTGCCTCTATTGGGGTGGTTTTAACAAATGATGTTCGTATTCCCAAAAAATGGGATTTAGCAGATGCTTTGCCAGTTTCTTTGCATGTTCAAGATGAGCGGGCGTTTTATGATGAATGGATCCAAAAGAAACGGGAAATCTTAACAGCTAAAGTCAAGATGCCCTCTGGTGTTTACGTTAATGAAAACAAGTTATTTTTATCTTATGAAACAAAGGATGGAGAGCTTAAAAGCAAAATGTTATCTGACCTTCTATTCGTTAAAGGACGGGTTGCGGATCAGTGGGATAATGGACACGGACTGATTATCGGTTTTAAAAGCCATTCTGGGCGTTTTAAGGATATTGTTTTACCTTTGGCTTTATTGGCTGATCCAAAGCTATTTAAACGCTATTTGTTGGATGCTGGCTTTGTGGTGAATGATGCCGATGAGTTGGCTAATTGCTTGAATGAAATCAAAGTAGATCGACTTTATAGAACCATCGACCAAGCGGGCTGGAATGAGAATAAAGACCATCAATGGGCGTTTGTCTTGCCCACAAAGGAACGCTGGGGCTGTAAAGATTTTTATTCACGAGAATATACAGATAATCGCTTATTTGCTCGTAATGGCTTTATGAGTGACTGGCAACGTGAGATCGGTCAATATGTGGGAGTTAATAGCCGTTTATGCTTTGCCTGTTGCGTGGGGTTGGCTGGATTGCTTCTTAATCCATTAGGAAAGCAAGGGACAGGTTTTCATTTTGTGGGGTCGTCCAGTATTGGTAAAACAACGATTGCAAATCTTGTTGCAAGCCTATATGGAAAGCCAAAAGATCAGATTAAATCGTGGAAAACCACCGCCAATGGATTGGAACAGATCGCCTCTGATTTAAGCCATACCGTGCTTATTTTGGATGAAATGAGCGAGGTCACAAGTGATGTTGCTTTTGATACGTCCTATATGCTGGCGAATGGATCAGGCAAGCAAAGAGCCATGCCAACGGGGGATACAAGACCTGTTAAGAAATGGTTATTAAACTTTATCAGCACTGGAGAGATCACGCTTAAAGCCAAACTGGCAGAGGGTAAGCGCAAAGCGAATGCAGGACAAGAAGCACGTTTGATTAATATACCCGCAGATTGTGGGCAAGGCTTGGGTGTGTTGGATGTTGTGCCTGATCGGTTCAAGGGTGCAAAAGCCTTTATTGACCATTTAAACCATGAGGCAAGTTGCTTTTATGGTGAAGTTGGACGGGGTTTTATTGGGTTCTTGGCTGATAAGCTCAATAGTGATGATCGGGGATATTTTCCATATTTGAAAGATAGAATAAAAGCCCTTGTTCAAGAATGGACACCAGAGGGCGCAGATACACAGATTGTCAGAGTTGCTGAAAAGTTCGCTTTGGCTGCGATTGTGGGCGAGGAAGCAACAGAACAAGGATTGACTGGCTGGGAAGCTGCACAAGCAACACAGGCTTGTAAGACATGCTTTGAGGCTTGGCTTGAACATCGCGGTGGGGCTGAAAATGAAGAAGTCATTCAAGCGATTGATAATGTCAAAGAGTTCATCGCTAAATATGGAGAAAGTCGGTTTTCTTTGTTGGTTGGAACTAATGGGCTTGAAGAAGACCCAACCAGTAAAACGTCTAATCGTGTAGGGTATCGCAAACAAGATCATCTTACCAAAGAATGGGAATACTGGGTATATCCTCAATGTTGGAAAGAGATATGCGGTGGGATTGATGGGGCGTTTGTTGCTCGTGTCCTTGCTGATAAAGGTTTGCTTGATCGTGGAACGGAGAAAAAATCATTTCAAAAGCGGGTAAGTATAGGGAAAAGTCAAAAGCGAATGTATGTTTTAACGAATAAGATAACAGAATGATTTTTTTTAGTTGTCTAGGTTGTCTAGGATATAAAAATAGCAGATTATCAATGGGTGTAGGGGGTTTTTCATTTTAGCAAGAAAAGCCTCTTTTTTTTATTCTGTATAAAAAATTAGCAGAAAACCGCCATTAATGCAGCCTAGACAACTGCTTTTTTTGCCTAGACAACTCAAAGCACCGCTACAGCCCGCAGTTTTCCTTGTCCTAGACAACCTAGACAACCTAGACAACCATTTTTTATATAAGGGGTCGTGTGTGCGCGTGCGTGCGTATGCGCGTGGGCAACGTATATATATTTTGATTTTGGTTGTCTAGGTTGTCTAGGCACTATTATTATTATTATTATTTTAAAAGAAATATATATATATATAGGTAAAGTGCTGTCTACAGCATAGTTACGATATAAAAATATTTCTAGACAACTGCCTAGACAACCTAGACAACTCGATGAATTAAATTATTTAAAAATGGCTGTTTACTGGGGTTTTTATTTTCCTCATAGGTTGTCTAGGTTCAAAGAATGTGACTTTACTGCCGTTTGTTTGGTTGTCTAGGTTGTCTAGTTAATCCCACCGTGTATCTGTTTTGGTGTATGGGATCGATAAACATAAACCCCTTTGATGTGGGCGGAAAATCCCGCTTACCTATCCCGTTGGTTTGACGGGTTTGAAAGGCAACACCCCTGAAAATCTGTGTAGTTCATAATAGCGTTATTGATTGTGACGGAATTAGACCGATAAGCCCTTTCAATAGGAAAATCATGTAATACAGTTCAAATTGAAACGATGATGCAATCTTCAATTAAAACGGTTGATTTTGTATGACATGCAATCTCGATGATTTTCACCGACATTCATTTACAGGGCTTGAGATTGTTTATCTGGTTGAAGATTGCTTTATTTTGATGATTTGAAGATTTTTAATCAAAAATTATCATTTTTTGTGTTGATAAGTAATACGATAAGTAACACATTGCTTTTTGTGAAAACGCTACAAGTATTGACAAAGCATGGTTTTTATAGTATAGTAACAGAATAAAGTATTCTAACACCAAAAACACCCCCCTCCACAGAAAATCATCAGAGCTTCAAAAAATGTCACGTTTAGCCCCCAATCAACTCTCAGAAAAGAAGATTAACAGGCTCAAAGAGGGTATGCACTCTGACGGAGGCAATCTCTATCTTTCCATTCGAGGCAATTCCAGAGCATGGGTCTTTCGGTTCAAAAGTCCAACCACAGGCAGGATCAGAATGTTAGGACTTGGGTCATTACCCGATGTGACATTGGATCATGCTAGAGAGATTGCCCGTCAATCTCGTGAAATGCTTCGGAATGATTTGGATCCCTTGCAACAAAAGCAAGCGGGTAAGTTAGCAGTTAAAGAAAACCGTAAAACCTTTGAGATGGTGGCGAAGGAATATATTGAAGATCGATCCAAGAGATGGCGAGGCAAAAGCACCAAGGCAGAAATAGAGGCTTTGTTTGTGAATTACCTTTACCCAGTCTTTGAGGGGCGTTCTATTCAGTCTATTACGCCCGATGATGTGCGTATCTTGCTTAAAAAGATTTGGTATGAAAAGACCGTGACAGGGGCAAAGCTGCAAGGCTTGCTTGATCGGGTGTTTAAATATGCACAAGCTCGCGGTTGGTTCTATGGCGATAATCCCGCCAAATGGACGGGATTTCTTGAAACCATCCTGCCAAAGCCCTCAGATTTTAAAAAGGTCGAGCATCGCAAAGCCTATGACTGGCAACAGATCAGCACGCTTTATAAGCGTTTGAAGTCCATCAATGACATTCCCAATCTAGCAGCTCGTTTCATTTGCCTGACCGCTTGTCGTTCAGCTGAGGGGCGGGAAATGCGCGTTGATGAAATTGACTTCAAAGACAAGGTGTGGACATTGCCAGAGGAACGCAGCAAGACCAACAATGAACATCGTGTGCCATTGTCTGATGAGGCGTTGGACGTGATTAAGCGTGCTATGGCAATCAATAACAATCAAGGCGAATATGTATTTCAAAATAGTAACGGTAAGCCTATTTATAACAAAGCGGTATTGATTGCCGTCAAAGACGCAGCCAATGACCCAGACATGACCCTGCACGGGTTTAGATCGTCCTTTAGAGACTGGGGCAGTGAAGCCACCAACACACAAGCAGAAATCCTCGAAATGGCCCTAGGACATGCCATCAAGTCAAAGGTCGAAAGTGCTTATAGACGGGGCGACTTACTCGATAAAAGGCGCGACCTCATGAGCCAATGGGCTAAGTTCGTTAAGGGGTGAACGAAACGCTCACCCCTTATGGATCAATGATACAGCCAAAAGATTTAAAGAGGATAACACAAAAGTCCTATCATAGGGAGGGGGGTGTCTTCGGGTCCTTCCTACGGGTTTTGGCAGCGCAGGTATTTCGAACCCAAAATAAGCCCTAGCTACATGCAAAAAAAAGGGGTGCAGTTGCACCCCTAATAAATTGCTACAGGATTAGAGTTTCCTTATCAAAACAGGGTGCAACCCCCGTTGCAATTTGGTTGCAGGCGTTCCACTCTAAAAATAATATATAAATGACAGAATACAGCCATTAACTAGGAATATAGAGGGTGCAACCAAACTGCAACCTAGTTGCACTTTGATTTACAATAGGTTGCAGCTTGAAAAAATAAAGAGAAATTAAAGGAGTTTTGCGGCCAGTACGCGCACGCGCGCGAGAGAAAATCACCAATAAACGCTAGTAAAGTAAGGTTCTAAGCGTTATATAAAAACGTATCATTACAAAAAATATCCAATAACTCTAAAATAAATAACGTTTACAAATAGGAACATATTAATCCATTAAACAAGATGTTTTAGATTGAAAGGAAGATAACCTCACCACCAGCTATAAACCTTCGGCTGAGGTTGTTGCTTAGCTTCCTCTATCATTTGTTCGTAAGGTGTAAGAAAAGTTGTAAATCCATTATCTAATGTCAAAGAAAACCATGCAAATTTTTGTTGTTCCAGATCAGAAGCTGAATAATATTCAACTTGAGCTATAATGCTTACTTTTTGCCCATTATAGATAAAATGCCCTATAAAAAAATTTATAAAATTACCTGTGACAGCTGCAATATCAGAAGATTGATATTGCATCCTCTTTGAAAAATCAGCGTTATTAGTAATAATATTAGTAATGATTTTTTGAACTTTTTCCTTATCATCTTTGTATTTAAATGTATCTTTAATTTCAAACAAAGAACTATTTTTTATAAAACTAAAGCGTTTATCTTTATTCATAATCATCAAGAGCATATCTCTGCTCATAAAATCAGGACGAACTTTATAAACAAGCGATTGAAGCGTTGGATATTGTTTATCCGTATGAAAATAAAATTGCCCTGTTTTCAGATAAGACGTCACATCTATTTTTTCTTCATCACTATCATACATATATACTCGCCCAATCTGTGACATCCCAAATAATCCCCCTATTATTAAAAAAATAAAAATACCAATAAATATAAACAGCTTCTTCTTGGTCATTCAGCATCTACCTTGCTAACACCTTGTATCCCAGGTTTCGCAACATAACGTCCCTCGGGTAGATTACTAGGGGATGTTCCACATTTCACAGGATGAACCGCACCACTATCCATCCATATTGCCCCTTTTCCTTTTTTATAACTCTCTCTTTGCCTATATTCTTCTTGTAACCTCTGACAGCTTGCTTCCTCTTCTTTGCTCATCAATAACCCAAGCGTATATGGATGGTTACATCCTCTAAGCGTGCTCCGATCATCACGACTACCCCATGTATCTGCATAATCTGATTTCTTTTGAAATCCATAGACAGGGATTTGTAAATGATTGGCCATTCCCTCTGCAAGGCTAGGTTGACCATGATTAGGCGCACAAGTTCGACATGCCCAAGAGTGCAATTTTGCTTTTTTATGAAACCCCTCTTTGCTCCATGCGGATATTCCATTTTCCATCGTTAATTGATAAGGCACATCCTCATCCAAATGATCTGCCATTAAAAATCGACCTGGAATACCATGCGTAAAAATATCCAATCGCCCTATTTTATACTCGCTTCTGGGATAATCCTTACCTTGGTTAATATACTGGGTAATTTCAGCCAACCCTTTCTCTAAAACACATAACCTGATTTCTTTGACTTGGTTTTTTAAACTTTGATTTTGTGCAAGATCATTATAAACAGCCATTAAATCTTGTTTCATCAACGCTTGTTGTTCGGGCGTGTAATAAGTCGGTTTAGCATTTAAAATAGCCATCGTAATCACAATATGACAATTCGAAAAATCTCCTAAGACTTCATGAGGAATGAATTCTTCTTTAATCATTCTCAATGCCTGCCCTGCAAAAACCAGACGACTATTCGGGGATTGATTATAAATATTTCCTGCCAAAGAAATCAGCTCTATCTTAGTGCGCGATAGATTAACATTGGTTTGATTAACCTGACCTTGTTCCGCTTTCTCCGTTTTTGCTGAGGAATATTTTTTATCTTCTACGCTATTTGTTTCTTCAACCATTTTGTTTCCCCCAACCCTAATCTTTTTTCAAATGCACTTTAATATCGTTGGATCCAGTAGAAACAAATACTGCTGTTTTTCCTTCTTCATCAGTCATTCCATGACCTGTGCTGCCATCTCCATAAGTCACTTCATAAGGCATATTTGCAAAGGGAACGCCTTCATCATCTTTAAAAATAAACTGCCTATTTTGTTGCTCTGCAGGAATTGGCAAGGGCGGAATTGTTAAAGACATTGAACCTGGGGACTGCTTTTGAACGACAGCGGTTCTTTCAATGATATGGTCAGGTGCGTTGATGATGATTTGATCGGTATTCATGTGAATGAAGCTGTTTTTCCCGCAAACCACATTGATCTCTGTAGGTGAGTAAAGTGTCAGTTTTCCATCATGTGACGTAATTTGGATATCTTGCTTAGCGTCAAGGTTCATGACGTTTGTTTGTGCCTGTAGTTCAACTTTGCCATAGCCTGCCACGGCTCTAAGATCTTTGTTGTGAGCAAAGAGCGATATTTCATTTGACGCTGCCATGGTGACGTTGTTTTTAGCGTTGAGGCTAACATCTTTGCCTGCTGTAGTAATAACGTTCCTGCCTGCATTATGCTGGATCGTGGATGGTGTAGTCTGTGCAATCCCTGCTGGGGCTGAGATGAGAACACTGGCTTGTTGTAACATCGTGATGGCACTTTCAATCAGTGTCATGAGGTTTGATGTGTCCAACCCCGTAGCCTTTGACGCATCTGCTGCTTCTCTAAGCTGCTTGGCTTGGTTTAACGCGCTACTTAACTGTCCTGTCGCCTCGATCATATCCAGTGAGGTCGAACTTGCCTTTTGTCGTCCATCTGCACTGATAAAGATGCCGTTATTAGCCCTGATAGCCCCCCATTTGTCCGTTCTCAGTTCAAAGCCTTCACCTCGTTGTTGTCTGGAACTATCGACGAGGTGTCCCATATTAAGCTGGGTCTTACCACCATATTCTGTAGAGAGTTTGATATGTTCTTTGCCTCGCTCATCCTCCATCCGTAGTTTATTGTTCGATGGGGTTCTTAGAACGTTTCTTTTGTAATTTTGAATAGTGACATGATCCCCATTAGATGAATCATGCAAAGCATAAGCAATATAGGGTCTGTCTGGGTCGCCATCTTCAAAAGCAATCGCAACCTCTGTCCCGTCTAAGAGTGGCCAGTGAAAACCATACGTGCCGCCACTATAGGGCTTTGCTAACCGAACCCACAGGCTTTCTTTACCCTTATCCCATGTGTCTAAGTCAAAATCAAAATAGACCTTATAGCGTCCCATTTCGTCAATATGGCTATACGTATCAAACTTCTCCGTGCTGCTTACTCTGGCTGGAATGGTGCCTGCAATATGCGGACGTTCAAGAAGTTTAGGTCTAAAGCCTATTTGATCGCTATAGGGGATAGCTTCAAAGCTCATCTCATATTTGCCATCTCTTGAGCCTTTATTGGTGGTAGAGACAATGAGAAAGCCATATTTTAAGGCTGGATCTTCTGATCCCCCTTCAAGATCAAGAACTTTTCCAGGATAAAGTGAGGGATCATTGGTCTTTCCTGTAATTCTGACTTGATTGTTTTTATAGCGTTCATTATGAAGCCTTGCATGAAAAGACCCCGTTTCGATTTCGGGGTCTATGTCAGCACCTCTTTCTAAATACCGATCCCCATAATGATAGGGCACCCCATAAGTCGTCTGATCGGGCTGCCACTCATCGGTCTGGCTATTTTGGGTGGCATTAGCGGTTCTGTAGTTATAGTCCTTCACCTTAGCCCCAGCCTGCACCACGTTATGATGGACAGATAACCCCCATACAGAGAGCATGGCATTATCATTCATGCCAGATCCTGCAGGATTGCGCACAGGAAGGCTATTCCCAAAGACATACTTGGACTGGTCATCAGAGAACACCACCACGTCTAGCTCAAGTCTG
>NZ_JASBAN010000007.1 GCF_029953305.1 Commensalibacter nepenthis
TGTGGTCTTCTCTGATGATCAAAGCAAATATGTCTTTGGCAATAGCCTTCCTATTCGTAATCCTGCGGGTTCTGGCATGAATGATAATGCTATTCTCTCTGTCTGGGGGATTAAAGTGCATCATAATTTGGTGCAGGCAGGGGCGAAGGTTAAGGATTATAATTACAGAACGGCCAATGCCACTCAAAATAGTCAGACCGATAGCTGGCAGCCCGATCAGACGACTTATGGGGTACCCTATCATTATGGGGATCGGTATTTAGAAAGAGGTGCAGACATAGACCCCGAAATCGAAACGGGGTCTTTTCATGCAAGGCTTCATAATGAGCGTTATAAAAACAATCAAGTGCGCATTACAGGGAAGACCAATGATCCCTCACTTTATCCTGGAAAAGTTCTTGATCTTGAAGGGGGATCAGAAGATCCAGCCTTGAAATATGGCTTTTTAATTGTCTCTACGACCAATAAAGGCTCAAGAAATGGCAAATATGAAATGAGCTTTGAAGCCATTCCTTATAGCGATCAAATAGGCTTTAGACCTAAACTCCTTGAAAGACCGCATATTGCAGGCACCATCCCAGCCAGAGTAAGCAGCACGGAGAAGTTTGATACGTATAGCCATATTGATGAGATGGGACGCTATAAGGTCTATTTTGATTTTGACTTAGATACATGGGATAAGGGTAAAGAAAGCCTGTGGGTGCGATTGGCTAAGCCTTATAGTGGGGGAACCTATGGCTTTCACTGGCCACTTTTAGACGGGACAGAGGTTGCCATTGCGTTTGAAGATGGCGATCCTGACAGACCCTATATTGCCTATGCCCTGCATGATTCAGCCAATGGCGATCATGTCACCATTCAGAACTATAAACGCAATGTTCTAAGAACGCCATCCAACAATAAGCTTAGAATGGAGGATGAACGGGGTAAGGAACATATCAAGCTCTCTACGGAATATGGCGGTAAGACCCAGCTCAATATGGGACATCTTGTCGATAGCTCTAGACAAAAGCGTGGGGAAGGCTTTGAACTCAGAACCGATAAATGGGGAGCGATTAGAGCCAATAATGGCATCTTTATCAGTGCCGATGGACGACAAAAGGCCTCCTCAACCTCTCTAGATATGATCGAAGCCACAGGACAGCTCAGTGCAGCACTCAACCAAGCCAAGCAGCTCAGAGAGGCAGCCGATGCCTCTAAAGCGACAGGGTTAGATACTTCAAACCTGATGACACTGATCGAAAGTGCCATCACCATGCTGCAACAAGCTAGCGTCCTGATCTCAGCCCCCGCAGGCATTGCCCAGACCACGCCATCCACGATCCAGCATAATGCAGGGCGGAACGTCATCACCACAGCTGGGAAAGATGTAAGCCTCAATGCTAAAAACAACGTCACCATGGCAGCGAGTGAAGAAATATCCCTCTTTGCCCACAACAAAGACCTCAGAGCCGTCGCAGGATATGGCAAGGTTGAGTTACAGGCGCAAAGTAGTCAGATGAATCTTGATGCTAAAATGGATATTACGCTGACCTCACATGATGGCAAGATACAGACCTTTTCTCCAAAAGAGATCAATCTTATTTGTGGAGCGAAGTGTTTTATCAAACTGACACCAGATCAAGTGATTATGAATGCCCCAGATCATATCATCCATAAAACAGCCGTAGTGATTAAACAAAACCCAGGGTCAATGCCGATTGACCCCCCTCTTATGCCTCAGCCTATATCAAAACCTTCATTTAAATTTTCTAAGTAAAAGACTGTTAAGAAATGATTATAAGTCCTCCTTTTTTACCTGATGGTGATGTTAGTCAAAGTCAATCTAGTGATGATTTTGTGGAATCCTTTATGCAATTAACAGGAGATGGCAAGTTTCCTGTAAGTGATTATTTTCAATGGCATGGAGGAGTGCATTTAGTAGCACCTGAGGGCAATAATAAAACAAAAGTCCCTGTTCGAGCGATTGCGGATGGTAAGGTTTTATATGTTCGCCAACCTACTCCAGAGCTAGATAATAAAGCTGGAACAGTTCCACATCCTCAAAACCATCAAGGGCAAGAGGATTGGTGTGATAATGGATGTGTGGTTATTCAACATGATACAGAGATTGGAGAAGAATTAGCGGTTACTTTTTATTCCATTTATATGCATCTAAAATCAATAGAGAAAACGGTTACTCAAGGTTCTGATATCCATCGCAAAGCTAAAATTGGTCAGGCTGGTCAGATTTATGGAGTGGATGGACAAATTCATTTTGAAATTATTGCTGATGAAGAAAATACGAAGAAGTTTCTTGGGGATTTAGCCTTTAATGCACCAAGCTATTATACTAATCAATATGGATGTGAAAAAGCTTTTAGAGCGCAAGACGGTAGAACAGATGCTTGTTTTGGCAGTATGTATTTTTACATTCCTCAAGGGGTATCCATTTATGAACAAAGTATCGTTGAAGAAGATAAAGTAGTTCATGTTGTAAATAAAAAAACAAAAAAAATAATAAATAAAACTATAAAAATAAACAAGGCGGTTTACCTCCCCAAAAAACAAGATAACGGGACAGATATAACGGTTGGCCAGAATATATATGTTGAGATGGCCTTTGATAAAGGGAAATGTAAATTCATAAGCTACGATGCGGACGGAAAACCTTTAGCCGGTGATCCTGTTATTACAAAAGGGGATAGTTCTTATACAGACACGGTGCATGAATATAATTTATATAAGGCCTCTTTAGCGCTTTATCCTTATAAACCTACAGCTGGCTTCGAGATATTACGATTTGGTCGTGTTATTGGGGATGAAGATCTTGCAGAGCCTGCAACCGTTACGCATTTTAGAGAAATTCAAACACCTAAAGGGAAATATTGGGTTGATTTAAATAAATCCTATATCAAGAAATACAGTGATGCAGATTTCCCGTATTGGAAAGGTTGGGGGGTAGTCAATGATGATACTGATGGGGATGGTCGTTGTGATTCAAAAATTATTGGTTCTATTGTATCTGCTAAGGAACAATATGATAAAAGAGCAATGTCCAAATATGGTGCTTATGGTAAGGTTATAGCAAATGATAAAAAAGCTGATTATTTATTGAAAGAAAATGCTTTAGCTAGTGATGTTGTTCAGAAAAAATTAAAAAGGATATTTTATAAATTTCCCACAGAATGGAGTATGGATAAATTTGATGAACGTTATGTTTGGGTAAAAAAAGATCATTTTGCCAATGATGATCAAAAATTCGCTAATTTTAAAGCACATGTTCAATCCTTAGCTTTCTGGGATGAAGCAGGTATCCCCATCGATAAAAACCATTGGCATTTTCCACCTATCGAGTTCATTAAGCATTTTAGAAAATGTAGCTGGTTGAGCAAGTATGAAATCAGGCAAATTATTCCAAAACAGGTTATTCGACAAAGTGGTAAAAAATATTATTGGGAAAGTAATCGTCATAATGATTTTTTAAATGATATTTATGTCAATCTAAATAAAACATTACGTAAATATTGTATTATAACCCCGTTAAGAATAGCTTCTTTCTTAGGAAACTCTATTCAAGAAACTACATGGTTTTCTTCTTTAGCAGAGGGCAATGGTGAGAATACACGCTATGCTCCATATTATGGTAGAGGTTTGTTGCAATTAACTTGGGAGGATAACTATAAAATATATGCGACATTTATAGGAGCTTCTAAAAATTATGACGATTTATTATCTCCTTTAAAAGATCCAGCGGAATTAAAAGCTGCTGATTCTGGGGGGGTATATTGGGCATTAAAGAATGCCAATCAATACGTAGATGAGAAATCACATACATTAGAACGAGTAGCACAACCATGTGTTAGCTATGTTCGTAAAGGTGTAGATAAGAGTGCAGGAACCCATATTTATTATCGTAGTGAAGCATTCTGGGGAGCGGCCTGTATAGTAAATAGGGGTGATGTTGGAACGCCAATATATAATCCAAAATCTATTAATGGTTTTCCAGATCGTTGTTGTGCTTATAGTTTTGGATTGGCTATTTTGACAGAAATGAAATTTTCTGATGCACAAGGGAAATTATTAGAGTTTCCAGAGGACCGTAAACAACGAGGTATTAAAGAGGAACGTTAATCTATGAAAATGCGATATTTTATAGTTTTGTCTATTAGCCTAATTTTTTCGATAGCATCAGCTCAAGAAACTACTCAAAAAAAAGAAGATACTAAAACATACACAATTGATTATAGTAATCCTACAAAGAAAAAAAATGTTAATGATTGTGGCATAATTACAATGGAAACCCCTCAATGGGGGCGTATTAGTAAGAATTTTATTAATATATATAAACACAATTCTAGTAATCACAAGTTTATATATACTGAACTTAACACAATTACTTATTTTAATTTTCATTGTTATAGTAAAGATATTGAAATAAGTAATCAATATGTAAAATATAACTTAGAAAATAATCAATGGTATATGCCACTTGATGTACAAAAAGAAACAACAGCTATTACTGCTCAGAATGACAACGGTCTTATTGTTAAAGCTTTTCATTTTTATCCAATAAAAGGAAAAAATAGTTCTGGATGGTTATATACATTAGTTTCTAATGTTAGTAGCGATAATCCAAAAATGAGTGATGGCACTAAAACAGCAGATTTTTGTCTATATAATAATAGTAAAACAAAAAGTATTTGTGGGCATGGTTATGTTCAATTTGTTCCCTTAAAAAAGAATGGAGATATCGATATTAATAAGGCAGATTATACTCCTTACTTAATTCAAATTCTTGAAACGCTTAAGTTTGAAGAAGATAAATAGTTTTCTAAAATACCTCATTTAATGAATTAGTATATTTTTATCTGTAAACTCCTTTATTGTAGAGTTTGCAGATATTTATTTAATTACACTCTAAAAAATACATTTGCATAAATACAAAAATCATTGAAATCCGTATTTATTTAAGTTGATTTATTTAAGAATAGAGTTCAACAGATAAATATCTTAGACTTAAAAGAATACGGTTTTAGAGTTTATATCAACGAGCTTGTGTTTCTGTGTAAAAATTACAATATCATTCTCAAGATCATAGGCGACATTATAATCTGGTAATTCATTTGTTGTTACTAGAGATTTGATTGACCATCTAAAGACTTTTAACTTTTGACTACTACCAGTCTTTTTTAATAGTAACTCCAAACCTATTTTCCATTCTTTTTGGCTTCCGCAATGTTTGCGAGCTAACTCATAGATACGACGATCTAGCGGTTTTCTAAGTCTGAAATAGTCTGGACTAATCGTTAAGACTTGATTAGACGTTACAGAACGATAGAGCCAGTCTGGGAGGGTTACGGATACTCTGACCATACGTCCGTCTTTTTCTTCAACAATACGCCAAGCATCGATCAAACCAAAGCCTCTTGCTTCTCGTATTTTATCTGTTTCAATATTAGTTGTAATATAGGTTGAAGATAATCTATCAAGAGCATCTTTTGCTTTTTCATAATAACGACCATCAACGCCTCGATTTGTCGTTATAAGATAATCATAAATCGTAAAGTGAATGGTTCGGCTAATTTCTTTTTCTTCATAGATGGCTTGCATGAGTTTTGAGATGCAATAGATCCAAATATCTTTGTCATGGATCGTAGCCATTCCGTAGTTTTGATGAGGGGCTATGGTGATACTAAAATTATTATGTTCATATTTTCTAGTTTTAGTATCTCCAGCTTTTAAAGCAAATAAAGGGTGTTCCATACTGGCTATATCATCTTGGAACGTAATATTATTAAAAATATCTGCAATAAAGAAATCTGTTTCTTTATGTTTCTTTGGGGAAAGATGTTTCTTTTTTTGTTTTTTTTGTGTTGCTTCGCATTTATATTGAATGGTATTCTTAGCGTAAATCATTATTTTGCTTTCCGTGAAATGTTAGAAATATAATGGTTGTTAAAGGGCGGTTGTTATCAGCAACCGCCCTTTTTTATTCTGGTTAATACCATAGTGTAATTATAGAGAGAAAAGCAATAATTATTATCGTGACTTTACGAACCTTATTACGTGACTTTACGAACCTTATTACGTGACTTTACGAACCTTATTACGTGACTTTACGAACTTCTGTGGATAATTTATTGTTTATTTTCAATTGTTTATCTTGTGGATAATGATCCTTAATAATATATTAATAAATTTATAATAAGAAAAAACCTCTGTGAATTCTTTTTTACCCTTGTGGATAACTTACAAAAATACAAATAGGGAATTTAACTATTTCATTCTTAAACACAAAAATCTGTCATTATACAATTTTAATATAAGGTTCGATTTTTCATATAAATAATACTTTAAATACTCTTTAATCGTTCTACAGTGCATCTAAATAGTTTTTATATATAAGATGATATAAACTAACTTAAAATGCACTGTAAACGCTTTAAAATAGCATTTACGTGCATAATGGTAATTTAAATTATTGCTCAGGAAATAAAATATTCATCTTCTTTTCGTGCATCAGAAATACTAGATGAAATAAAAGCGTTTGATGATTGTATTAAAGATGCATTAGAAGAAGAATATGATCGAGTTTTTCCTCCTACTTCTACCGTTCTTAAAGCATCTTCTTTATTTTTAGCTTTTTTAACCCGTAACCAAATATTTTTGATTTGCGATGTAGAATAAGGTTCATTATGAATATTTTTAATCCCAAGTTCTTCAAACTTTACCGCAATAGTTTTCCAGTAATTGCGTCGATTATTAAAAATTTCATAATGCTTCATTAACCAATTATATATCGGTGAACGTTGCGGATTGGTTTTTACCATTTCTATATCATCGTCTTGTATAGAAAAATCAGACAGTTTATCAGTCATTCTCATCTCCAATTTTTGTTAATTCAAAAAACGTAAAGTGAGGTGATGCGACTGGGAAATATTTTTATTAAAAATATATAATTATGAAGTGATATGAGTTTTTATTAATTTTTTAGATTAATCTAAGTCATATCTAGGTCATACTTAGTTATGCTGTAATTATACTAAAGTTACGATATAATTAGAGATTAGTCACGCTATGGTCATATTAAGGTCGCACTATAGTTAAGGGTTTGGTAATATTATAGTCATTGCTAAGAGCTTATTATTTCTTGTCTACATATACCATTGCACCCTAATGCGTGCAGATTTTAAAAAATACAATAAGAATGTTATTCTACAATGAGCTGTTTTTTTATGGTTTATTGAATAAAATGAGGCGTTCGTTTTACTCACAAGAATAAACGCAATCTCCTAAAAAACGCCTCCATATTCCCTTATATCTGGGGCTAATTTAAGGACATACACCATACGCAAGCTAAAATTGCATTAACCTATTGATTTTATTATGTTCTATATTTTCCAAATAGTTTATTTGTTATACATTTGTATAACAAATCGCTCTGCAATCCTTATTTCTCAATAAAAATTGTCATATGTTTGTATGACATTAAAATAAAGAAAAATAATCTATTAAATTTCTATAAAAACTATGAAAAATTAAGCTTCATACAATACTTAAAAACAGCTTTACCCACATTTTTGTGGATAAGTGCAGCTATTGAAAGAGTTTCTTAAACCCTACCCAAAAACCTGTCTTAGAAGGTTCCGTGGTTTCTATTGGGTTGGTAGAGCCATTTTCTGGAGGCTCTGGCGTGATTTGCACTTCTTTGGAATAAATGGCCTCTTTTTTCTCTTGGCGATGCTCTAAAAGCTTCAACGCCGTTTTAAGACTATCTATCGTCTCTTGTTTGGCTTCTATTCTTTTTTCTTGTTCGTCTACTTTGACTTTTAAAATGGCTAATTCTTTTTCAAGTTCTTCTACTCTATTTTTTGTTTGAATTTTATCTGTTACATTATGTGTAACGTTATCTGTAATATCATGTAACTTTTGTTTATTTATTACATCTGTAACGTTGTAATCTTTTATGCTTCCATAAACTCTTAAAAGCTCTGATGTATCAATACCTATTTCATTTTTATCGCTGTTACATTTTGATAATCTACCTGTAACAATGTGACGATGTAACGTTTGACGACTTTTTCCTGTTAAACGAGCAGCCTCAGAAATAGAAACAATAGGCATAATTGACCTCATGATTGAAGATTATTTTAGTTTTTGCATGGTGATTGATGAGGGTCAAGAGAGACTTAAGATAATAATTTTAATTACATGCAAAAAAATTATAATTTAGGTATGGATATCTTATTTACATTCGAGATAATCATCCATTGGGGTGCAATGGTATATGTAGAAGAAAAAATCATATACTCCTTGCACCCCGTTTAATCGCATGAATTCATCCTGTTTGAGTTTATAAAACTCTGTATTAGATTTTTCTGCCAGATTTTTAAAAAGTGACTTGCTCTGGTTAGGGAAACAGCATATTTTTTTGATATAAAAATAATATCTTTTTTTTAACGAATAATGAGGTGCTGATATGGGAATGTTTGATGTTGTAGATGATGCAACGAAAGCCCTTCTCACTGGCAAAGGATTAGGGGTTTCTGGTTCTGGGCATAATCGGTATCACCTCTCTATTTCTGGTTGTAGTTCTTCTATTGATATTCAGAGTTTTCATGGCACAGAAAGGTTAAGTGAACCTTTTTCTTATCAGATCAGATTTACCTCTGTTGATCTCAATATCACCCCTCAAGATGTGTTAAATTGTTCTGCAAAGTTCTTCTTTCAAGATCCGTCTGATTTAGAACCCCAAAGACGTGTTTATGGTGTGATTACAGCGTTTTCCAAGATTAGTAGTTCTAAAGATCAAACTTCCTATGGGGTAACGCTAGAACCTCGGTTAGCTTTACTGCGTAAAACCCAATATACCTCCATCTTTCAAAACCAATCCATTCCTCAAATCGTTGAAAAGATTTTACGAACCCGTCATGGGTTTGAAGGTCAGGATTTCCATATTGATCTTGTTCATACTTATCCATCTCATGAACAAGATATGCAATATAAAGAAACCGATTATAATTTTATTGCCAGAAAGCTTGCATGGGATGGGATTTGGTATCGCTTTGATATGGATACCAGACTTGAGCTAGATGT
>NZ_JASBAN010000008.1 GCF_029953305.1 Commensalibacter nepenthis
CCCTCAAGGGTGTAAACTAGAACAGCATAATAACCGTATCTATTTACCAAAGATCGGTTGGATCAGGTATCGTAATAGTCGTGATGTGATTGGAACAATCAAAAATGTTACGATTAGTTGTAAGTGTGGTAAATGGTTTGTTTCTATTCAAACAGAATATGACCATATAGACCCTATCCATACAGGGGATAGGGTTGGGATTGATATGGGGATTGCTCGGTTTGCAACCTTAACCAATGGTCAGTTTTTTGAAGCAAAAAACAGTTTGAAAACACAACAAGCTAAACTTGTGAAATTGCAAAGGCAATTAAGTCATAAGAAAAAGTTTAGTCAGAATTGGAGAAAAGTAAAACAAAAGCTTTCAAAGCATCACGCTCATATTGCCAATGTCAGGCGAGACTATCTGCATAAAATTACAACACAGCTTAGCAAAAATCACGCTATTGTCTGTATGGAAGATTTAAAGATTACCAATATGTCAAAGTCTGCCAAAGGAAACGCTGAGCAACATGGTAAAAACGTAAAACAAAAATCAGGATTAAATCGATCTATCTTAGATCAATCATGGTTCGAGTTTAAACGTCAGCTTGACTATAAACTTTTTTGGAATGGCGGACAATTAATCACCGTTAATCCAAAGAACACAAGCAGAACTTGCCCTTGTTGTGGCTTCATCAGTGCAGAAAATAGAAAAACACAAGCAAACTTTAACTGTGTAGAGTGTGGCTTTGAAGAAAATGCCGATCTAGTCGGTGCAACAAATATCTTAAGGGCAGGACTTGCCCAGTTAGCCTGTGAAGTGAATAACACTGAGTTGTCAGCAACAGGAACCCGCCGAGGTGAGTTAGTCCTAACAGACTAAACACGGTAGGAATCCCCTCACTTTAGGGAGGGGTGGATGTCAAAAAACAGATAAAAAATGATTGATTGTAGGTCGTTTTTTATTAGGAATTTTTTTTTATAAAAAACTTGACGATTTTGAAATAAATAAAGAATATAGAACATCTTTTAACCGTTGCACGATGGACGAAGTGAGTTTGCACCTCACCCCGTCCCGACAAATCGTGTGCCAATGAAAATCACACGTTCATCGTTGTGATGGTATTATATAACAATGAATGTATTCAGTCTCAAAGTATTTTTTCAAAATCTTTCACAATTAAAAGAAATTACGCCTTATCAAAAGGCTGTTTTGGTTTCTTTAGTATCCTATTTTGGTAAAAAAGGGTGCTTTCCCTCTCATACAACACTTGCGGTTGATGCTGGTGTTTGTCCTCGTACGGTTGCGAAGGTTTTAAAAGAAGCTCGTCTACGTGGCTGGCTTGATTGGACGAATCATCGTCTTGGTCGCAGGCAATCTTCTAATCGGTATCGTTTTACGATTGATAATAAGTATATCTCTAAAATTCGTGATGCTGTAGAGGCGATAAAAAAGAAAAGCGCAGTTTTTCAGTATGTCCACAGGTTGCACGGCGCGCAAAGAAGCCCTTATTATTATATTAAAGAAGAACGAAAAAGGCTGTGGAAAAGTATAAATCAGCATGAAAATGGATTATCTCCCTTTCAAAAGCTCTTTAAAGACAATCCAGAACTTGCATTAAAGCAATTCATGGCTTCTTAAAAAAGAAAAAATAGATAAAAATTTAAAAATTAAAAAGATTAAAGTATCTTACTGTACTACTGTATGTATATGTATGGGGCAAGGATATACAAAGTGCACTATGTTTCTTTGTAACTTGCAAGAGGGTTCCCCCCTTAACCCCCAAAGAAAGAAAGCTATGAAGAACCGTCATAAAGAGATTAAAATCCGAGTTAATGAAACGGAATACGAACAGTTACTTCAAAGAAAGACTAAGCCTCGATTAGCAGAATGGATTCGTGAAACTTGCTTAGATCAAAAACCAGCTAAGCGTGTTTCGACTGTTGATCCTTTATTACTTTATGAGTTGAATAAGATTGGCGTTAATCTTAATCAAATTGCAAGGAAAGTTCAGTTTGGAGAACATAATATAGAATGGTTAATTGAGATCATTCACATTGAAAAACAATTGGTGAATTTATTAGAAAATGATTGTTAAGTTCTTTCCTCATCCTAAAGGGGGAGGCAATCCTCTTACGTCCATGGGATATTTGCTCAAGAAGGATGAGCATGAAGTTCAAATCTTACAAGGAAATCCAAGACTTTCCGTTGATGTTGCACAAGGGTTAGATTTTAAAAATAAATATACCGTTGGGTGTTTATCTTTTGAGGAAGCAACTATCCCTAATGCTCATAAGCAAGAAATCATGCAGAAGTTTGAAGAAACGTTCTTTGCAGGGTTAAAGCCAGAGCAATATAATATCTGTTGGATAGAACATACCGATAAAGGGAGGCTTGAGCTTAACTTCTTTGTGCCGAATGTAGAGCTTGAGAGTGGGAAGCGGTTATCAGTCTATTACGATAAGTCAGATCGCCCACTTGTAGAGAATTTTAAGCAGGTTATTAATCAGACATATGGTTTAAGTAACCCAGATATACCAGAAAAGCGTCAATTAACTGTTTCTAGTAGAAATATACCTAAAGACAAGAGAGAAGCTCAAGAAGCGATTAACGGGTTTTTGCGGGGTGAACTAGAAAAGGGACGTATTCAGAACCGTGAGGACCTTTTAAACTGTCTTACAGAGGCTGGATTTGAAATTGCTAGAGTTACACCCAAAAACATCTCCATCAAAACAGACGGGCAAAATTTAAGGCTTAAAGGGGCAATCTATGAGCAGTCTTTCGAACTCAATCGAGCAATTGAAGAAATACAGCGAGCAAAAGGACTTGGAAGCGAAGAAAGAACTTCTGAGCACTATAAGCAAGCTACAGCAGGACTTGAAAAGGCAGTTGAACGAAGACGCACAGAGTTTTCGAAACGATTTGGAACATCAAAAGCAAGTCATACTCAAAGACTTAATCAAGCTTTACAAGGTGCCATTTTGGATGCTGATAGGGATCGGGCTAGTGTTGGCATTAGGGATGGCTTACTTCGCCAGAGAGGCGACCGTGCAATACAATCAAATGGTGGATTGGAAGCAGTCGGCAGCTCTTTACAAGGAAAACAGCAAGGGGTTGATGTTGGCGAACTGCAATTTGGCGGACAAGACAAGCAAGATTTGTATTCAGATCGATCCTCAATACAAGGATCAGGCATTCGGAGACGATCAAGATTACCGAATTATCAAGTTAGGGAAGAGCTAAATGACACCGACAGAGAGGCTTTTGAAGGACGCATTAGACAGGTTGATGAAGCAACAAAACGAGCTTATGAATATATTAAGCGAACGATTGAGCAGGTTAGAGCAGGAAAACCAACAGTTGAAGAGCTTGCTCGAAAAGTCTTTAGACGCATTGAAGTAAAGTTACATAGAAAGGCTGAAAGACAAAAGGAGATGGAGGAAGAAAAGGCGAGAATTAGCCTTGCACGAGGTCGAGGGTTAGGGATGTAAATCATTGCAAGTTATGACAAACTATGCTATGGTAAACACCATAATGAAATTGTCGCGTCTACAAGATAGACCGAAATATCAGGCTCATAACAAACGACCTCAGAACAGGTCGTTTATTATAATAATTACTCTACACAATTAATAGTTTTATCTTTTTTCATAAGAATTATTTTTTTGAGTAAAGAATCACTACTTTTTCCTATATATTTTAGAAAGTCTTGCTGATCATAATTTTGATATTCTGGGATTGTTTTACGATATTTATCTATACGTTCATCGTATTGATTTAAATCAATATACGGTGTCGTGTACTTTATAGGAAGATCATACTTCTTACGGGTTTCATTATCAATATTAGCTAATACTGTAATTGCAATATCTGCAACCATACATTGCTCAATTTGTAGATATTTTGCAGGTGTATTTTTATAGCATTTTTGAACTTCTTCAATAGCTCTTTTTAAACCTTCACGACATACAACAGGTGCAAATTTATCAGTGATTGTATTCGTAATATTACCCGGTAATTTCTCAGGTGTATTTTGAGCAATTGCAGTCAATGGTAAAGATAATATTGGTAAAATTACTAATATTTTTTTTATTGGCATTTTAAAACTTTCACTAAAAATCAAGTTATTTTTATATTAAATTA
>NZ_JASBAN010000009.1 GCF_029953305.1 Commensalibacter nepenthis
AATCTACTTCTTTATTCTCTACCGTTGCAATCAATAAACAATTTGTAACATTACCTAACGTCATTGAAAACTGTTTAACTTCTTTCCATTTCATAGCATAAGCGCCTTCATCTGGAATAATAGGAAGCTCTAAATTTTCTCCCTCTGCTACGCTACCTTCAAAATCATATAACCACCACGTCCAATTATTATTAGGGATGGCATCCAATAAATTGAACAACGTAACCATCTCCGTTACAACTTTATATTGCTCACCATTCTTTTCAGTTTTTATTTGAATGCTATTTTTTGAAAAAATTTTGCCTTTATAAATCGTCATTTTTTATTTTCCATTATGGGATAGGTATTTCAATTATTTCAGGATCAACTATATCAGGATCAATAGTATCTGTAGTTGCTGGAGTTTCTACTTTTGAATCACTTCCAGTAGTAATCTCATTATGCCATCCTTTATCTTTTGGAATATCTATTGGTTTTGGATCTCCACGCTCTAGAGAACCTTTTTCGCTTCTTTTAATCCATTCATGTTGATGTGGATCAGTATGTATTGATGGACGATTATGATCTGTAAAATCTATATCTCTTTTCGGAACTAATTTTCCATTTTTATCATAATCCCATTCTCTTGCTTGAGGATAAGAGCTTCCTGGTTTGCTCTTACTTTTTTTAATAGCATATTGAGTATGTGGATATTCTCTATCTGGTAACATTCTACCATGCTTATCCATAGGTAGAGAACGATCAGGAGGATTAATATTATTAAAACTATTTTCATCAGCAATACTCGTAATTTTTCCTTGATCATGATTGGGTCGATAAACTCCATCATTAATCATCGATTGCTGGTTATCAGATAGCCTTGCATACTGTGTCTGCTCAGGTTGTTGAGCAGCAGCTCCCATGACATCATCACCCCCACCTTCATCAACAACCTCCTCATGCTGAGATGGGATCAACTTAGCCCCACAAGCGGTTACATGTCCTTCTAACGCTACAAATATGCCATTAACGGTGATACCACCATATCCCTGAATAATCGGAAACACCCCCTTACACAAAGGGCAAATCGTCTTATGTCCGACACCAGCTACTGGGATATTTTGGATTGTATAGTCACTAAACCCCTCAATAACTTTACCCCCATGAGTAGTCATATCACCCTTGCGAATTAATGCTTTAACCATAACCTCCACCTCTAAAATTATCACTGGTGGAATAATAAACCTTTATCGACATAAATCTATTTCAAAATAATAACATATTCATACCAACTACGTCCTGAACCCTCTACCCCTTGAGAATTTTCTTTGCTGTTTTGCTTCTGCCTCTTTTTGTTTTTCTAAAGCTTGCTTTTGAAGTTTTATTTCAATGCGTCTAAAGACTTTTCGAGCAAGTTCTTCAATTGTTGGTTTTCCTGCTCTAACTTGCTCAATCGTTCGCTTAATTCGTTCATAAGCTCGTTTTGTTGCCTCACCAACCTGTCTAATGCGTCCTTCAAAAGTTTCTCTGTCGGTGTCATTTAGTTTTTCCCTAGCTTGATAATTCGGTAGTCTTGATTGTCTCCGAATGCTTGATTGTTGTATTGAGGATCGATTTGAATACAAATCTTGCTTGTCTTGTCCGCCAAATTGCAGTTCGCCAACATCATGCTGTTTTCCTTGTAAAGAGCTACCGACTGCTTCCACTCCTGCATATCCATGTATTGGCTCGTCGCTGCATTCACTAGATAAACCAACGCTACTATCAACACTAATCCGATCCCTATCAATATCCAAAACGGCACCTTGTAAAGCTTGATTAAGTCTTTGAGTATGACTTGCTTTTGACTTTCCAAATCGTTTCGAAAACTCTGTGCGTCTTCGTTCAACTGCCTTTTCAAGTTCTGCTGTAGCTTGCTTATAGCGCTCAGAAGTTCTTTCTTTGCCTCCAAATCCCTCTGCTCGTTGAATTTCTTCAATAGCTCGATCGAGTGAGAAAGATTGCTCATAGATTGCTCCTTTAAGCCGTAAATTACACCCGTCTGTTTTAATGGAAATATTTTTGGATGTAACCCTAGCAATTTCAAAGCCCGCCTCTGTAAGGCAATTTAAAACGTCCTCACGGGTCTGAATACGTCCCTTTTCTAATTCACCCTCTAAAAACCCGTTAATTGCTTCCTGAGCGATTTTCTTATCTTTTGGTATGTTCCTACTCGAAACAGTCATTTGACGCTTCTGTGGCGTATCTGGATCGCTTAAATCATAATGTTGATTGATAACCTGCTTGAAGTTCTCCGCAAGAGGACGATCTGACTTATCGTAATAGAGGGATAACCGCTTTCCACTCTCAAGCTCCACATTCGGCACAAAGAAGTTTAACTCAAGCCTTCCTTTATCCGTATGTTCAATCCAACAGATATTATATTGCTCTGGCTGCAAGCCTGCAAAAAAGGTTTCTTCAAACTTCTGCATGATTTCTTGCTTATGAGCATCAAGGATATTCGCTTCCTCAAAAGATAAACACCCAACCGTATATTGATTTTTGAAGTCTAACCCTTCTGCTACATCGACAGAAAGTCTTGGGTTCCCTTGTAAAACTTGGATTTCATACTCATGCTTCTTAAGCAAATAATCCATTGACCTACGAGGATTGCCTCCCGTTTTAGGATGAGGAAAAAACTTAACAATCATTTTCTAATAAACTCGCTAATTGCCGTTCGATATGAATAATTTCAATCAACCATTCGATATTGTTTTTTGAATGTTGGATTTTCTTTGTAATTTGATTGAGATTAACGCCAATCTTGTTCACTTCATAAAGTAATAATGGGTCAACTGTGGAAACACGTTTAGCTGGTTTTTGGTTTAAACAAGTTTCACGAACCCATTCTGCTAAACGAGCTTTTGTCTTTCTTTGAAGCAACTGTTCGTATTCTGCTTCATTAACTCTAATTTTTATTTCTTTATGACGATTGCTCATGCTTGCCTTTCTTCGGGGGTTAAGGGGGATTTTCCCCCTTGCAAGTTACAAAGAAACATAGTTCACTTTGTATATCCTTGCCCCATATCACTCAGGAAAACAATAGAATACTTACTCTCTTTTATTTAGACAATTACTTTTTGTTTTTTATGAATGAAGATGAAAGTTTTTTTAGAAAAATTAATTATCAAATTTTAATGGATTTTTAGAGTTTTCCACAGTTTAAAAGGGAGACTATAGAGGGATATAATATATCTATTATATCTAGTGATTTCCAAAATCACCGTTTTTCGTTGAGAAACCGCAAAAAATACTCTTGCAATACTTGTCATACTGTGACAACAATACTTGTCATACTGTGACAACAATTAAAATGTTATTAACAAGGCTTTTATCATGTCAGCCCATATCAAACGCCTACAGCCTAAAGACAAACAAGAAAAACAAAAATTAATACAACAATTACAATTTTTATTAGAGCAATTCCCTGAACATGAAAATAAAGCAACATCTTTATTATGGGAAATAAAACGTAGAAATAAACTTAATGACCCTAATACATGGACTTTTATAATGATAAGCCCCGAACAAAATTTAGCTGTTGTTAATTGGTTAACTTCTAAGAGTAAAAGACCCTTAAACGCTGTAAAATTATGGGCATTATTGTTTGATAATGTACATCGCGAAACAGGTCAAATCATGCTTACACGTCAAGAAATTGCCGATGAATTGAAGATACAATCGGCAAATGTTACTCGTATCATGACAGAGCTTGAAAGTATTAATGCCATTTTTAAAAAGAAAAATGGACGTGGTGTTGTTTACTATATGAATCCAAATGTTGCTAACCATTATCCTCAAGAAATTAGAGAAAAACTCCAAAAAGAAGCCAAAAAATTAAAATTACTTGATGGTGGATTAATATAAAAAATCAATTCTAATTTGTATTTATACCTTTGTCATTGTTACATCTTTCACTAAATTAACATCATCAGACAAGCATATTTCCCAAGTAGAACTATCAAATATTTCTATTAATACTTTGCAATCATAAGAAGCAGAAATATTTCTAAAATTAACTATTTTACTAA
>NZ_JASBAN010000010.1 GCF_029953305.1 Commensalibacter nepenthis
TAAAAATCATAAAGAGAAAATGCTTTCTAAATTGATTGAAATAAAAGCGATTATACCGAGTAAAGATAAAACAGAATATTTGCTTAATCCTTGGATTGCCAACAATTTCGATGAAAGCAATTTTCGTGAATTAATGTCTTTATTTCCTGATATTGATATACCAAAATTAGAAGTGATTAACGGTGGGAAAGAGTGATTGTTATGAATAATTATTGAAACTTTTGAACAGTTATGATAATTTAAACACCATCATGAAATTGTTGCGTTCAAATAGTTGAACAACAATATCATAGCCAAATCGAACGACCCATTTGAGGTCGTTTTTTTGTGCCTAATCCTCAAAAATCTAAAGAATATTTTAATCAAGACGCAATAACTGCGTCTTTTTTTGTGTCTTAACACATCATTTCAGAAAGAAAATAAAAATGACGGACGAAAAAAACGAGAAAAAATCAGCAAAAGTAACCGCTAAAGCCCCAAAAGATAAAGATTTTCCAAAACTTAAAACATTAACTTACAAAGAGATGTATAATATCGTTGGTAAATTTCTACAAAAAGCCATTCCAATGAAAGGGGCTAAATTAAAGATTGTAAAAGGGCTTGCGGATAGGGTTTCTTCGCCGAAACCGCCTTATATCGTCTTGCAAGTTGAGGATGAAAAAACATTATCTACTTCTGAAACGCGCTATACAGATCAATATAAAATTACATGGTCAAGATCACAAGTAACCATAGAATTATCTTTTATTGGCAATGATAATGCTCCAGCTTTACAAATGGCTAGAGCTTTTACGGTTCGGTTTAATGATGCTTGGGCAACCGAGCAATTCGAACAGTATAATAATGATGTTTTCTTTCCCCTTTACAGTGATGACGTAAGAGTTGAACCCATGTCTTTAAATGCAGAAGGGCAATTTGAAGATACTTGCGTTGTCAATGCCCATTTTGAATATCATCCAGAACTTGGGATTTGCGCCAATAGTGCCAAAGAAATTGTCATGGATGTGAATATAGTAGAGTAAGGATTTTAAAATGAATGCTATTCCAGAAGATAGATTAAAATTATTAAAACCTTCTCCGTTATATATGGGAGAAATTAATAGTCCAGGTCAGCCAACGTTAAACGATTTAAAAAGAATTGAACAAAATGCAATAGGTAGTTGTAAACTTCTTTCGAAAGATGAAATATTATGGTATCGTAATAGATTTTCTAAAGTTTATGAACCTTTAATTTTATCAAAAAGCAGCCAAGAAGCATATAGAACATTAGGCGATTGTGCGTGGGATTGTGCGTGGGAGCAATATGGTAGTGCTCTTGATATATCTAATTCACTAATCATAAGCGGATTGATACCTAAAAAATTGGTTGGTATACCCTCAAAAGCCTTAGGACCCAAAGAAAAAAGAACAATATTTACAAGTATTCCATCCCTTATTCAACATCGTTATCCTAATACGAGAATACCTTTACCATCTTGGATAAATGGAAAGACTTTTAAGCAAGCCAATAAAGTTAGACAAACCGCAGGAGTATTAAGATTTGTTGGGCGTATAATACCTGGAATAGGATGGGTATTATTTGCTGCTGATGTTGCACTCATAACACTTTGTGTAAATAAATGTATGAATAGTAAAAAGCAGAAGATTGATAAACCTGATAAACCTGATAAACCTGAAAAGCCTGGTATTATGGTATAATATTTAATTTAAAAATGAATCAATCACAAAAAATACGCCAAATTATTTACGATAGAATTTGTTATGACGGCTATATTTCATCAGAAATATTTACTCCAGACATGATTATCAATAATGAAGAATATGAATTTTATGGTAGTCATGCAGAGTTTTTAATATATCATTGTGCAGACGATATTAAGCTACCAATAGAATATTTAAAATATTTTCCATACGATGAATATTTTTTCGAAGAAACTCCATTTACAGGAGTAGTTTTGATTGTACGTTATTTGAAAAATATATTAAATAAATATTTTAACTACGATTTAAAAATCGAAAAAAAAAGATCCATTACAGCTTCGCAATTTGCAGATATTATGATTGATATTTGGGAGCAATATCAGAGAGAACAAAAAATAAAATGCCCATAGTCTCTATTTCCGAAGCTGCTCGATTGACTGGTAAAAGTCGCAGGACGTTACACAGGCATATTGACGCAGGTCGTGTTTCCAGAAGTCACACCCCATCAGGCGAGCAAGGAATAGAGATTTCAGAGCTTATTCGAGTATATGGCGAATTAAAGACACAGCCTGTCACAAGCGGGCAAAATGAGCCAAGGTTACAGCGTGCTACAGGTGATGACACAGAACGCCCACCCACCGCACAGCACGATATAAAACAAAATGACACAGAGACAAGGCGCATTCATGACCTTGAAAAAGAGGTTGAAAGCCTCAATCGTTTATTATCATCGAAACAAGAAACGATAGATAGCCTTAAGACGGCTTTAAAGCTGCTTGAGCATAGGCAAGACAAATCTGGTACAATCGAACCACCTAAAGAGAACAACGTATCAGAGCCTCAAAAAAACGGTACTTCTGTTGATGATAATGGTAACACTGGATTGCTTGGACGTTTCAAAAAACTTTTTAGCTAGTCCTATACGCGCGTATTTGTCGGAAAACTCTTTTTATTCTTTCGAACCATCTCAAAAATTGGGATAGTTGCCTCTACGATGAACATATTTACAATCTGTATTCTTTTAAGTTTTAAGTGACAACAGAACATCGTATTCATTAACTAAAAACGGATCAAAAGAATACGGATTTCATAGAGTATGAAGTGTATTCTTTTGAGTGTAGATAAAACCTAACTTATTGGGTATTTCGCGCGCTCGCGCGTATTGCTCCGAAAACTCTATTTTGATTTTTTGATTAATTTTGATTTTTAATCAAGTTGTGCCTGTTTTCTTTATAATTTTCAGAAAAAAGTGACTTGCTCGTATTAATAAAACGGCATATTTTCATTGTTGTAATAATATCTTATTTTAAACGAATTGTTGGGGTGATGATATGGGGATGTTTGATGTTGTGGATGATGCAACGAAGGCACTTTTGACTGGTAAAGGTTTAGGGGTTTCTGGTTCTGGTCATAATCGCTATCATCTTTCCATATCAGGCTGTCATTCCCCTATTGATATTCAGGATTTTCAAGGGCAGGAGTGTTTAAGCACTCCTTTTACTTATCAGATTAATTTCACTTCTGTTAATCCCACCATTACCCCTCAAGATGTTTTAAACTGCCCTGCTAAGTTCTTCTTTCAATCCCCTTCTGATTTAGAGCCTCAACGGCGTGTCTATGGGGTCATTACAGGTTTTTCTAAACTCAGTAGTTCTAAAGACCAAACCGCTTATGCGGTCATCCTTGAGCCTCGGTTGGCGTTGTTACGTAAAACCCAATATACCTCTATCTTTCAAAACCAATCTATTCCTCAAATTGTCGAGAAGGTGTTAAGAGATCGTCATGGTTTTGAAGGTCAAGATTTCCATTTTGATATTACCCATACGTATCCTGCTCATGAGCAAGATATGCAATATAAAGAAACAGATTTTGACTTTATTGCCAGAAAGCTTGCATGGGATGGGATCTGGTATCGCTTTGATATGGATAC
>NZ_JASBAN010000011.1 GCF_029953305.1 Commensalibacter nepenthis
CGTTCCTTGGTATTCTCTGCCATTGTCAGAGTAAACACATTCGATCGTATAAGGGCATTGAACCTGCACATCGTCTTGTAGGAACTGAGCTGCACTAAACTGAGATTTATCGTTGTAAATCCCAACATAGAGTTCTCGAGAAAAATCATCAATACCTACAAAAAGATACTCCCGAGTTTGCTGTTTAGTCTCGACATGCACCATCTCCCTAGGATAAGATTTGTTATATTTTTTGGCTTGCCGTCTGAGGTTGTCCTCAAGTGTTTTTTCAATCTTAGCAAGGCGTTTAATGCCATATTTGATCGTTTTATAACGCTCATTCGTGCGGACATCGGCAAAAATAATTGCAACCGAGCACGCCTTAATACAGCATAAATCGTAGACCTGCTGACCATAAAACGCTTAGCCAGATCCGTTACCGTGACTTTCTCTTGATGATGTAACCGCCATATCTCTTCTCGATGATACAGTGTAAGCTTCGTTTTCCTATGCATGTTCATTACAGTAATATTCCATATCACTGTAAACAACGCGATCAATTCCTACACCTTCCAAAATATCTTCGGATTAAATAATACACTTCCTTGCTAACTCGCTCATTTTATAGCAAAATACAACCCAATTTCAAATTTGCGATAAGACTGTTTTTATTAAATAGAGATAAAAATGAAAATATTAATTCCCGATGATTATCAAAACGCATCATTACAATTAAATTGCATAAAAAAATTATATCAACATGAAATTTTAGTGTTAGGTAATCTTCAAGAAGAGGAAAATCTAGCAGAACAAATTAAAGACATAGAAGCGATAATATTAATCCGTGAAAGAACAATTATTAATCAAGACCTTCTTAAAAAATGCCTAATTTAAAATTAATATGTCAAACAGGTCCTGTTGGCAAACATATAGATTTGGATGTTTGCAAAAAATTAAATATCACAATATTAGAAGGTGGTGGCGACCCAACATCTGCAGCGGAACTCACGTGGTTATTAATTATGGCAGCCAATCGAAAATTATATGAATCAATAGAATCAATGAAAAATGGATTATGGCAAACTGTAACTGGAAGACAAATTAAAGATAAACGGATTGGCATTCTAGGATTTGGAAAAATAGGTAAATTGGTTGCAAAATATGCAAGCTCTTTTGATACAGAAGTTGTCGTTTGTGGTAGTGAAGGTGCTAAACAAGAATCATTGTTAAATGGATATAAATTTTTATCCAGTCGGGATGAATTTTTTCGAACATGCGATATTATTTCTGTCCATTTACGTTTAAGTAATAACACAAGGGAGAGTATCACTTTTAATGATTTATCAAAAATGAAAGAAAATGCTATCTTTGTTAATACATCTAGATCACAATTATTAGAAAAAAATTCTATTCAAAAATTACTTAAAA
Organism: Commensalibacter nepenthis; assembly: GCF_029953305.1. Taxonomy (NCBI): domain Bacteria; kingdom Pseudomonadati; phylum Pseudomonadota; class Alphaproteobacteria; order Acetobacterales; family Acetobacteraceae; genus Commensalibacter; species Commensalibacter nepenthis. The sequence goes on from NZ_JASBAN010000011.1 coordinate 1,408, forward strand.
TTAACAAATCTATTGCATTTGTATTAGATGTTTTTGATGATGAACCTGTTTATCATAGTAACCTTCTTTTTTCTAAGAACATTTTATGTACTCCACACATCGGATATGTCACTCAAGAAAATTTGGAAAATTATTTCAACTGTGCAATAGAGAATTTGTTACAATATTGCAAACCACTACATTCCTAATCCTCTCCCTCTGGTTTTGTCGCAAAGTTTAAATTTTATAAAATTTTATAAAATTTAAACTTTGCGACAAAACCAGAGGGAGAGGATTAGGAATGTAGTGGTTTGCAATATTGTAACAAATTCTCTATTGCACAGTTGAAATAATTTTCCAAATTTTCTTGAGTGACATATCCGATGTGTGGAGTACATAAAATGTTCTTAGAAAAAAGAAGGTTACTATGATAAACAGGTTCATCATCAAAAACATCTAATACAAATGCAATAGATTTGTTAATTTTAAGTAATTTTTGAATAGAATTTTTTTCTAATAATTGTGATCTAGATGTATTAACAAAGATAGCATTTTCTTTCATTTTTGATAAATCATTAAAAGTGATACTCTCCCTTGTGTTATTACTTAAACGTAAATGGACAGAAATAATATCGCATGTTCGAAAAAATTCATCCCGACTGGATAAAAATTTATATCCATTTAACAATGATTCTTGTTTAGCACCTTCACTACCACAAACGACAACTTCTGTATCAAAAGAGCTTGCATATTTTGCAACCAATTTACCTATTTTTCCAAATCCTAGAATGCCAATCCGTTTATCTTTAATTTGTCTTCCAGTTACAGTTTGCCATAATCCATTTTTCATTGATTCTATTGATTCATATAATTTTCGATTGGCTGCCATAATTAATAACCACGTGAGTTCCGCTGCAGATGTTGGGTCGCCACCACCTTCTAATATTGTGATATTTAATTTTTTGCAAACATCCAAATCTATATGTTTGCCAACAGGACCTGTTTGACATATTAATTTTAAATTAGGCATTTTTTAAGAAGGTCTTGATTAATAATTGTTCTTTCACGGATTAATATTATCGCTTCTATGTCTTTAATTTGTTCTGCTAGATTTTCCTCTTCTTGAAGATTACCTAACACTAAAATTTCATGTTGATATAATTTTTTTATGCAATTTAATTGTAATGATGCGTTTTGATAATCATCGGGAATTAATATTTTCATTTTTATCTCTATTTAATAAAAACAGTCTTATCGCAAATTTGAAATTGGGTTGTATTTTGCTATAAAATGAGCGAGTTAGCAAGGAAGTGTATTATTTAATCCGAAGATATTTTGGAAGGTGTAGGAATTGATCGCGTTGTTTACAGTGATATGGAATATTACTGTAATGAACATGCATAGGAAAACGAAGCTTACACTGTATCATCGAGAAGAGATATGGCGGTTACATCATCAAGAGAAAGTCACGGTAACGGATCTGGCTAAGCGTTTTATGGTCAGCAGGTCTACGATTTATGCTGTATTAAGGCGTGCTCGGTTGCAATTATTTTTGCCGATGTCCGCACGAATGAGCGTTATAAAACGATCAAATATGGCATTAAACGCCTTGCTAAGATTGAAAAAACACTTGAGGACAACCTCAGACGGCAAGCCAAAAAATATAACAAATCTTATCCTAGGGAGATGGTGCATGTCGAGACTAAACAGCAAACTCGGGAGTATCTTTTTGTAGGTATTGATGATTTTTCTCGAGAACTCTATGTTGGGATTTACAACGATAAATCTCAGTTTAGTGCAGCTCAGTTCCTACAAGACGATGTGCA
>NZ_JASBAN010000012.1 GCF_029953305.1 Commensalibacter nepenthis
CACATGGATAACAAGTTTAACGCCGATAAACTTGCCAACCAACTGCAAAACAGCCAACTTGGCATGCAGCTCGTCGGCGAAGTCATGGGACAAATCTCTGATGCGTTACATAATAGTGGTATCAATGGTTTTGACGAAACGAATGTTAAGAATGATATTGGTCGTATCATCCTCGAAGCCGCTGGCTCCGCCGCTGTTGCTGGTGTTACTGGCGGAAACGTCGGTGCCGCAACGGGAAGTTCTATTGCTGGTACCGCATCGGTTGCAGCGATGGGACAATTTATTGCGGATAATGCAGTATCTTTAGCAGGTGGTGATGAAGAGGCCGCTAAAATCCTAACCAATCTTGGTATGAATATTGTTGCAGGTGGGGCAAGTGCAGCGGCAGGGGCGGCTGTTGATGGTGGTTCTGGTGCGTTTAATGGTGTTAGTATAGGTTCTGCCCTTCAACAATATAATGCTGCTGGAGGGAGACTTGTAGAAAAACTGGTTGAAGGTGCATTAAAAGCCGCTCAAAAAGCTGCACAATTATCAGGAAATAAAACGCTTATTAATCTGACAAAAGATATTAACAAGATTGATGATGTTATAGAAACCATTGAACATAGTGCCGTTGGTAAAAAAATACAGGAAGGCAGCGACGCTATTTTAGATACAGAATCTAAGGCGGCAGATAAAATCAAAGATGTGGTCACAGGTGAAAAAACATCGAATGCTTCTCCTGAATTAACAGCAGAACAACAGCAGGCAATTGAAAACGCTGAAAATGCGCCTTCTTCAGCTAACCCCAAAAAAGGGCAGGTTGACCACCCAAGAGACTTACAGGAGCAGATATTTTGGGATGAAGTAAAGAATAATCCAGAAAATCCTCCAGAGGCTGAAGCCTTACCAAATATGAATAGAGATCCTAATTTTCTTTCAGAAAATGGCTTTCAAAAAATGCAAGCTAATTATAAAGGTGCAAATGGAGAAGTTGTTACTATTCATTATCAATTTAATAGGTTTACTGGAAAAGCATATGATATGAAAATAACTTCGCCTCAAAATAGATGGAACCCTTCCACAACAATTAAGTAAGGAATAAAAAATGAAAATTAAAGATTCACGTAACAATATTATCGATGTAGTCGCAATTTATTGGTACAAAGAAAGAACAGTGTTTTTAAGTATTCCTAAAAACTATGGTGGTTTAATGGTATTTAATTCCAATAATGTAGAAATTATTGATCCTGTGATGAATTTTAGAACTATATACTTCGACAATGATATGCATGGTATATATCATTGGGCATTAATAGAAGAAGATTTATTAGATGAAGTTATAGATCATGACCCTAAATCATTTAATCGTTTTATTAAAATATTAAAATCTGAAGGGGTTTTATCAGAGGATTTTATATAAAATATTAGGTAATTATTCATATAGTTTAATTTCAAGTGATTAGACAACAAGTTTGACGCCGATAAACTTTCCAACCAACTACAAAACAGCCAACTT
>NZ_JASBAN010000013.1 GCF_029953305.1 Commensalibacter nepenthis
TCTTCCAAATCTGTTTGATTTTCGTCATCTTTTTTGCTGAACATTGTTTGTAAGCGACGTTGTATCTCTCCATTTTTGTTTGTAAGTGTTTTGGTAAGAAAAGCAGCATAAGGTTGCTTTTCTTTAAAGCCTTTCCAAACTTCATAGGGGTCCAAAGCGTAAGCATAGACCCGACCAGAGACGGGAATACGTAAAATTGCTTGCTCCTGTTCGAGAAATTTCAACCAATTATGGATGGTTCTTGTTGTAACCATCATTTGATCTGCAAGAAACTGTTGATCGCAAACTACAGCACCACATGAAAAGTCTATATGTTCAGCAAAAAAGGCATATAGACCAGCAGCCCCAGAATTTTTGATTGATAGCTCACGAATACGTCGCCAACCTTTAGGGAATACTTGTGTAAATGGTGGTCTTGAAACTCTTTTTTGGGATGTAACCTGCTCATTTTCTAACATGATTTTGTCCTGTTTAAACGTTGTAAATCATTTTTCAAAAAATAATGAATATAATTTCATAAGTAAAGATTTTATTTTCTTATGATCGGAATTCACCGGAAATACTGCGTTCCGATTAATCGGAAATACTGCGTTCCGATTAGAATAATAAAAAGTAAATAAAATCAATATGTTAAAATTTTACGTAATATATATTCTTTCTAATAGTTAAAAATCCATCAAATGCACATGAGGATTTTGCCAATTCAAAAGGCAAAAAATCCGATTGTGTAGTTGTGGAGTTTTAACGTGATAAAGTTTTTTTTGCTTCTTTTTTTTAAGAGGGCAAGGATATACAAACAATGGTTTGTACTCTTGTAAGGGGATGTCCCCTTAACCCCAAAAGAAAGCTCTTTTTTTTAAAAGTTAGATTGGTTTTGTTTGATATTTGGTTAATTGCTCAGGAAGGATACAGAGTAACTTTAGCTTTAAAGTTTCTAAAACGACCGTAGAAGCATGTTTAAAGTTTTTTAGAGGATTTTTCTTTAAAAGCATTAGAACACATTCTGGAGGCGTTTAAAGTGCTAGTAAGCCAACTACTGCAAGTTCAAGTAATTTCAAACCTCTAAAAAAAGCTTTGTATATTCGCTTCTTGATAACGTGAAAATTCAACCGTTGGTTCATTGTGAACTATTCCAACGATAATTGCATATGTGCTACGAGGTCTAAGATTTTTTGTTTTTTCAAATAAGTCCAAAATTAACTCTTCATTTAACGCAAAACATGTCGCACTAGCCATACATTGAACAACAAAAATTAATTCTTCGAACGTTGTGAAATCTTTGGTTTTGAAAATTATAATACTAGAAGCTACCCCAATTTGCTTAATATCAACGATCATTTGTGAAG
>NZ_JASBAN010000014.1 GCF_029953305.1 Commensalibacter nepenthis
ATGATTAAACGCCCCAGATTTATTGCCTTTGATGTCAGAGAAGCCACTGTCGGTCACGGCGTTTAGACCGATATTTCCAGCGGAGGCTAAAGAGACATTCCCCCCCGCATTTAACGTGCTGCCAGAAAAATTTAAGTCCCCAACAGTGGTTTGCAAGGACGCGTTCCCACCTGCTTTGATCGTTGTACCATAATTCTTAATTTGACTGCCATTAAATGCCAAAGTGCCATCAGACGCATGCGTCACACTCGACGCACCCGCATTTAACTCTATCGAACCAATATTAATAGACCCTGCTTGCATCGCCAAATCCGAGCCAGATTGAATGGTGCCACCATGGGTTATAATGCTGTCACTGGCTTTAATCCCAAGCGTGTCAGAGGCAATAATCTGCCCTTGCGATCCAAGGTAGGATCCCTTACCCCCATTCACAAGATAATCATTCACCGTATCCAAATTAATCACAGAGCCATTTTGCGCATTTAAAGAAATCTTACCCCCTTTAATCGTCCCTCCAATATTGCTGATATCCCCATTCGTAGCCGTCAGCGCAATCGAGTTTGTCCCTTGCATCAACCCAGAATTATAAATCGAATGTTACAAAAAACCCCCTATTACTTTTTAGTAATAGGGGGTTTCATACTTATTATAATCTAATTATTAGGATGTTTCTCAAAATATTTATCGTATAAATGCTCTTTAGGTAAACCTTGATAGTTGGTGATTAAGATTGTAAAAACATCATATTCAGGAGGTTCATCTTTTAAATTCTTAATAAACATTAAATTATTATCAATAGCTGTTTCTTTAGAAACAGGTGGATCATAAATTGAATCAATTACATCCCTTGGCTCATAGCCTGGATTATGCCATATACCACTTTCTATCCTCCATATTAAAATATCATAATCCATCGCATGTTTGCATATTTCTATAACCGCTGCTTTTGTTAAAACTACTATACTACTACCTTTTAATCTAAAAAAATCATGCATAGATGTATATAACTGATTATAATTTACTTTTTGTTCCATTGTATCCTCGAATCATCAGTCCACCCTGGTCTTATTTTATCACTAACTTGAGTAACTTCACCAGTTCTATCATTAATGACAACATAACTCCCAGGTTTTCCATAAACAGTCGCAGGGTCATTTCTTCCTAGCTTATCATCTGTTTTTTTAGGGCTTCGATTATCTGTAGAGGTTCCTTTCGGACCTGCTGCAATTGCTGCATCAATATCTGCATCTGTCCAGCCCCTATCACCCATTTGACCTTTAATTTTATCATCAGCTGTCCAAGTAACGATTGTACCTTTTCCTGCG
>NZ_JASBAN010000015.1 GCF_029953305.1 Commensalibacter nepenthis
CCAAATTCCCCGTATCAACCGTAACTTGGTTCCCAGAAACAATCCCGCCATTAATCGTCGTCTTGCCAGGGGCGGTAATCGTCACTTTATCCGTCGCAGATACATTCGTATTCACCCCAGTCGAACTGTCACCATTCGCATGTTGTTTAGAGCCACTGCCATTCGCAGCAACCCCAATATCCCCTTTGGTATTGACCTCAATCCCAATCGCACCGCCAAAGCTGCTGCCTTTGCTAGAGGAATATAGACGCTCGGTTTAGTCTATTACAGGAATGAAGCAGCTTTTATCAAACCCAACACCATGTTCGTCAAATAAAGCAGATAGTTTCTCTTTTAATAAAGGTGAAAACTCTTTCGTATCTTTATTCACTCCACATTCTAACAAAAAAGCTTCGCCTTCATCACCTACATCAAGTATATATGTTTTCCATATTGCATACCCTTCAATTTCACATGGGTTATTTTCAGCAATTTCTTTTAAAATCTCAAAATTATCATGCCCTTCCCAAAAAAAATCACATAAACCACATTTGACCGTTCTGTATGCAAAATCAAGACAATGTTGCCTTGCCTGTTTATTATAATCTCTAAATTCTGGTAATCGTGAAAATAAATAATCTAGATCATCTCCCTCATTTAGCATATCTACTAACAACTTTTGATACCAATCAAAGAAAAATTTATCATCCATCCTTATGCTCCTTTATTGTTTAAATTTAATTTTTAATTGTCTTCCGTTATTTGATTTTTTAGCTTCATCATTTTTTACTTCTACCGTAGCAATTGAAGAGTCTGTTCTATGACCGGCTGCTCCAGCAGGACGATAAGTTACAACAGTACCATCCTTTAACGTTATAATTTTTGAGCCTTCAGTATTTTTTATCTCAAGATCCCTCACACTCTCCACTTCTTTTCCACCAATAACTTTCTGCACGAAATCCCAAGCTGCCTGATTAGGATCAGCATTACCACTAACTTCTCTTATTGCTCCAGATCCTGGTTGCCCAATCAATGAACCATCAGGGTTTAACCATGGAGTTGAAGTAACAATTGTAGGACTATTGGCA
>NZ_JASBAN010000016.1 GCF_029953305.1 Commensalibacter nepenthis
TAACAAAACCGCAATCTTAGCATAGCTGAACTTAAAGTCAGTATCAATTTTACGTTGTTCTTCGTTATACGCCAAAGCCCTATTATAGACAAACCGAGAGCATCCGCAAAACTGACGCAGTTTGCGAATATCCGCACCATTTGGCATTAATTCATATTTAAAGGCTTTCTTTATACGCATGACTGTATTATAGACTTGGTCTATGAATAGTCAACAAGATATACGACATGGAAGACATTGTGTATTTAATATTCATATACACTTAGTCTTTGTTACAAAATACAGAAAAAACGTTTTTAATCAAATGATCCTTGATGATCTAAAAGGTATCTTTGATGGAGTATGCCTGGATTTCCAGTCTGAGTTAATCGAGTTTAATGGCGAACATGACCACGTCCATTTACTTATTAATTACCCACCTAAAATCGCTATATCTAATCTTGTAAATAGTTTAAAAGGTGTCTCTAGTCGTATGATTAGAAAAAAATATGCAACCCACCTAAAACAAAAATTATGGGGTAATCATTTATGGTCACCGTCATATTTCGCTGGAAGTTGTGGCGGTGCTCCAATCTCAATTATTCGTCAATATATCGAACAGCAACAAAAATTAGATACTAACTAAGCCTTATATCTCCGCCCTAAAGGACGGAGTTTTACGGCTATTCATGATAAAT
>NZ_JASBAN010000017.1 GCF_029953305.1 Commensalibacter nepenthis
GGTCATCCAAATGTAATTGCATTGGTTGAATCAGCGGAAGACCCCAGCAAAGCGCATAATGTAATACGGACATGGACGGAACCCAGCTATACGGACAGTATGGGAACCCCAACGGCATGGGATACCAAAGCCGAAGCCTATACCATGAAACATATTGATTATAAAGTCACCTTGGTCAGACCAAAGGGAAAGAATAATTCACTATTTGTTTGTAATAATACCGATCTGAGTACTAATTTATGTGTAGCCCCTGAACATCCTGATAATTATGAAGTAATTTTTACAGGAACAGGATCAATGAGTACTGATGCAAATTCTCAACCTTATATCTTAAATCACATTACGACGGCGGTTTGGCATGACTACCCCAATATGATGGGACAACACAAAGTCTTCCTCTACAGCCAAGAACAACCTCAAGTTGTCCGTGTAGAAACCAACAACCCAAAAAAAGGCTCCTAACACCACCCTAAACGAGAAGAATCTCTTTGCAATCGACTGTTGGGGATTTAAATTTCTCTGGCAGCACGTTAAATGCGGGGGGGAATGTCTCTTTAGCCTCCGCTGGCAATATCGGTCTAAACGCCGTGAT
>NZ_JASBAN010000018.1 GCF_029953305.1 Commensalibacter nepenthis
GGCATGCAGCTGGTCGGCGAAGTCATGGGGCAAGTGTCTGATGCGTTACATAATAGTGGTGTCAATGGCTTTGATGAAACGAATGTTAAGAACGATATTGGTCGCATCATTCTCGAAGCCGCTGGCTCCGCCGCCGTCGCAGGCGTTACTGGCGGCAACGTCGGTGCAGCGGTAGGGAGTTCTGTTGGCGGGAATATATTATCGTCTGCGACGTTGAATAGTGTTAAACAATGGGCAGATGCGAATAGTAATGGTGATCCAAAACTTGCGATGGCATTAACGAATGCGATCGAAAATGCGATTGCTGCTGCTGCTGGAGGTGCCGCAGCGGGTGGAGCGATTGGGGGTGGCTCTGGTGCGTTGAATGGTGTCGATATTTCCTCTGCACTTCAACAATATAATATGGCGCTATTTTTGGCACAACAAGAAGCGCTTTTAGCTGCTGGTGGTGCGAGTGCTGCTGGTAACAACCCAAATGCCCTGACAGATGCTGACATTAAGCAAATACAAAATGCTGTTGGTAATAGTATTAATAATACAGAGAAATTGGCGCAATGGGGAGCATTATATGCATATGCTTATCTCTATAG
>NZ_JASBAN010000019.1 GCF_029953305.1 Commensalibacter nepenthis
TGATGCGTTACATAATAGTGGCGTAAAAGGGTTTGGCGAAACAAAACTTTCCAACGATTGGGGTCGCATCATCCTCGAAGCGGCTGGCAGTGCCGCCGTTGCAGGAGCTACTGGCGGTAACGTCGGTGCCGCAACAGGAAGTTCCGTTGCGGGGAATGCGACATTAGCTGCGGCAGGGCAGTTTATTGCGGATAATGCGGTAGCACTTGCTGGTAACGATCAAAAATTAGCCGAGCTTTTTACGAATATTGGCGCTAATCTTGCAGCTAATGCTGCTGGTGCAGCAGCGGGAGCTGCCATTGATGGGGGCTCTAGTGCATTTAATGGAGCGGATATTGCCTCGACGCTTCAGCAGTATAACTGGACGTTTAGTGGAACAGGCAAAATATTAGTTAATAATAGTTATAATACAGCTTGGGAAGCAGTAGGTAAGATACCATCAGAAGCGGGCAAAGGCGCAGTGCAAGGTGCTGTTGTTGGAGCGGTTGCAGGTGAAGGTGTTGGAGCCCTTCCTGGGGCGGCGGCTGGCACAGTAAAAGGAACGGTTTCAGC
>NZ_JASBAN010000020.1 GCF_029953305.1 Commensalibacter nepenthis
CCAAATTCCCCGTATCAACCGTCACTTGATTTCCAGAAACAATTCCACCATTAATCGTCGTCTTGCCAGGGGCGGTAATCGTCACTTTGTCCGTCGCAGAGACCGTCGTATTTACCCCAGTCGCACTGTCACCATTCGCATGTTGTTTCGACCCATTGGCATTCGCAGCAACCCCAATATCGCCTTTGGTATTGACCTCAATCCCAATCGCTCCGCCAAAGCTGCTGCCTTTGCTAGAGGAATGCGTCGTATCAAAATCTGATTGCAACGTCACATTCTTCCCAGACAAAGATACATCCTTACCCGATAAATTCGCAGCAGTCGCCGTTAAGTCACCATTATGCGCATCATTAACATTATCCCCACGCGCAACAATGCTCAGACTATTCCCAGCCGTGGCAGAAGAACCAACAACACTGCTTTGAGAATATTCACTTTTATACTTGCTGGAGCTAAACCCAAGTTGCGCCGTGCCAGAGATAATGCCCCCGCCATAACTGCCACTATTCGCAAGCCCATTCCCAACCGCATAGCCACCTTGCATCGCATTCA
>NZ_JASBAN010000021.1 GCF_029953305.1 Commensalibacter nepenthis
CGATGCGTTACATAATAGTGGCGTTAATGGTTTTGACGAAACGAATGTTAAGAACGATATTGGTCGTATCATCCTCGAAGCCGCAGGCTCCGCCGCCGTGGCAGGCGTTACAGGCGGAAACGTCGGTGCAGCGGTAGGGAGTTCTGTTGGCGGGAATATATTATCGTCTGCGACGTTGAATAGTGTTAAACAATGGGCAGATGCGAATAGTAATGGTGATCCAAAATTAGCAATGGCATTAACGAATGCCATTGAGAATGCGATTGCAGCTGCTGGAGGTGCCGCAGCGGGTGGAACGATTGGGGGTGGCTCTGGTGCCTTAAATGGTGCTGATATTTCCTCTGCACTTCAACAATATAATATGGCGCTATTTTTGGCACAACAAGAAGCGCTTATAGCTGCAGGTGGTGCGAGTGCTGCTGGTAACAACCCAAATGCCCTGACAGACGCTGAGATGAAGCAAATACAAAATGCTGTTGGTAATAGTATTAATAACACAGAGAAATTGGCGCAATGGGGACCATTATATGCATATGCTTATTTGTATAA
>NZ_JASBAN010000022.1 GCF_029953305.1 Commensalibacter nepenthis
AGTTCTTTTAGTGAGCAGAATTCTTATAATACAGCACTCAGTAGTAATATTATTTCGAATGGCAATATTACGCTGGGTGCAAAGAATGATATTCATTTGGCGGGGTCTGTTGTTCTTGGGGATGGGAATACGACTTTACTGGCGGGTCATGATATTACTCTGGGTTCTGTTACGAATAGCTCTTCGTCCTCTTCCTCGCATAAAAGCTCTAGTATTTTACAAAAAGAAAAAGAGGTAGGAAATTCAACCCGAACAGAAGAGATTGGGTCGCTTGTTGGTGCGGGCAAAGATATCACCATTGGTGCGGGTCATGATTTAACGATCAAAGGAACCGTTACAGGTCAACATGATGTTAATTTAATTGCTGGCAATAATCTTTCGACGATGGCGACGAAAGATACGACCGAGGATTACTCTCATAAGAGCAGTTCTGGACTGGGTGCCAGCTTTAGTGGGGGGATGGCGTCTGTTGGGTATCATTCTGATAAACAAACGGATACGAGCAAGACGACGACATGGACC